>JAIOPF010000073.1 GCA_021414045.1 Deltaproteobacteria bacterium
TCCGCCAAAAAAATTAATGCCAAGGATTACCGCCGGCTAATTCAATGCGTCATTTGACGCGAATCGTCAACCTCGGTTGGAGGTTGTGTCTTCATTCCAAACTTCCTATAATCTTTTAACATCTTTAGGATGCCGTTGTATCGTCGTTTGCTCGGTTGGGGATCATGGCCGCTAAAAACCTGGAACAAAGCTCGAAGAGCGCCGCTCCGAAGCGGCCATTACTGCAAAAGGCTCGGGGGAGAAAAGCGTCCCGCCTGGAAAGCGGCCCCACGGTCGGCGTGCGTCCTCCCGAGAAAATTCCGGCTAGCCTGCTCAACTTCTTCAAGATTGACCCGCGCACCCAGCAGCCCTACAAACCGGAAGAGAAGATCTTCTTCTCCCAAGTCCTCATGCACGAGATCGACGAAGGCCTGCGACTGCTGGAACGCCTCGAAAAACGCGCGGAAGCCAAGGCCGTCGGCAATTTTTCGAACCAGCTCCACATCACGCAGCGCCTCGAGCTGGTGCGAAACCTGCTGGCTTCGACGGAATGCGCGACGCTCGAGCCCGAACGGGTGCGCGGAACCCTCAAGGCGCGGAACAACCAACTCGGCGCGGCGCGCGCCAACCTGGGTTCCCACCCCGCGGTCGCCGTCACCGAAGTCGGAATCGACTACAAGCCGCGCAACGAAGACGCTTTCCTGATGATGCCCCACCAAAAAACCCTCGCTTTGGCCGACGGAATGGGAGGCCACGTCGCGGGGCATATCGCCAGCGGAGTAGCCGTCGACTTCTTCGAAGCGGGCGTCCGCAACGGCATGGATATCGAACGGGCGATCGTCTTCGCCAACGAAGCGATCATGACGCGCACCCATAACGATCCGAAGCTGGGCGGTATGCACCCCATGGGCTGCACTTTCGCCGCGGTGCAAATCCGCCACACGATGCTGAAGGTCGCGCACGTCGGCGACACCAAGGTGCTGGTCCTACGGGACGGCGAGATCCTCTTCGAATCGCTCGACCACACCCAAGGCCAAGAATTGCTCCGGGAAGGGCTGGTCGATGCTTGCACCGCCCTCGAACTCAACCATATCTTGAACCGCTGCATCGGGCTCGACAGCATGCGCCCGGACCGGGACGTCGACGCTTCGACCCTAACTCTGGCTCCGGGAGACCGAGTCCTACTGGCCACCGACGGCGTCACCGACAATTTTTTCGACGGAAACCTCAACTTGAAAGAACTCGCCGAGCTAGCCTCGAGCGGCTCTTTGACCCAAGCCGCGGAGGTGATCGTTGACCAATGCCAAGACCGCATGCGCCGCGGCAAGTTGACCGATGGCCGACGGGCGAAATGCGACAATCTTTCCCTCGCCATGTTCGAATTTCGCGGCTGAACCGCCTCAACTCAAGGCCCTTTTCAAAGAAAAAGTCATTCTTCCTCAAACACTTGCAGAAGCCCGCCCGTCTTGGATTCGTCGAATCGGTATCGCTAAAAAATACTTAAAAAACTTGTTGCCGCATGATGGTTTATACTACTATGCCTATTATCTGTGCAGTGGAGGTTTTCGAAAGAGTCCCCATATGTCCAAAAAACCGGAGGTCAGCGAAGCGAATCTGGACAACCCCTTTTGCGAGGTTCTGTTCAACTATCTGCACGCTTCCGTCCTATTACTGGATGCCAAGGGCCGGGTTTCTTATATGAATCCCGCCTCCGAGCGTCTCCTGGCCGTGGGCAGCGAAAGTGCCAAGGGAAAAGCCTTTTCGGACTTATTTCGTGATGGCCAAGCCCTGCAACAGCCGGTAAAGGAAGTTTTATTGTCGGGGCGCACCGTGCACGCCCACGAGATCAAGGTCATCACCATGCAAGGCACGGCCTCCCTTCAAGTTGAAATCGCCCCGCTGGGCCTCCCAGATTCTCCTTCAGGCGCCCTCGTCTGGATCCACGAACTCTCGATGGAGCAGGCCTTTCAAGAAGAGAACCGCGTCCTCGACCGCCTCTCGATGATGGGCACCCTCGCCTCGGGCTTGGCCCATGAGATCCGCAACCCGCTGGGCGGGATCCGGGCGGCGGCGGAGATGCTCCAAAGGGACGTCGAATCCCTCGAAGACCAAGAATACGCCCAGATGATCGTCTCCGAGGTCGACCGCCTCAACCAGCTCATCACCCAGCTCTTGGATTTCGCGAAACCCAAAAAACTCCGCAAGGCTTCGGTGAACATCAACCAGATCCTCTCGGAGCTTTTGATCCTGCAGAAACCCGCGCTGCAACGAGCGGACATCAAGTTACGGCAAGAATTCGACCCCTCCCTGCCCTCGGTTTACGGCCACGAGGCGTCCTTGAAGCAGGCCTTCCTCAACCTGATCAAAAACGCCATGGAGGCGATGCAGGGCGGCGGTACCCTCAAGGTATCCACCGGCTACATCAGCGATTACCGAATGCAGGTCGGAGAAGGCAAGCCGACGCCGATGGCGCAAGTCTCGATCAGCGACACGGGCGTCGGAATCCCCGAGGAAAATTTAAAATCCCTCTTCACGCCCTTCTTCACCACCAAGGCGAAGGGAACGGGATTGGGACTCATGATGACGCAGAGAATTTTGAAAGAACACGAGTGCCTACTGCGGGTCTCGAGCAAAACCGGAACTGGTACGACCTTCAAGGTCTTATTGAAATTAGCCATGTAGGGGAAACCCTGCGGATTTGGAATACACCATGGAAACCAAGACAACCAAGATGCTCATCGCCGAAGACGAACTCAGCCTCCGCACCATCTTAAAGAAGCTCTTCCTCAAGAAGGGCTTCGAGGTGGAAACCGCCGGAGACGGGCAAGTCGCGCTGGCCAAGCTTCGCGAGGAATCCTACGACCTCGCCATCGTCGACATCAAGATGCCCTCGATGAGCGGCCTCGAGGTGCTCGACCAGCTCAAGCAAGAAAAGATCAAGACCTCCATCATCATCATGACGGCGCAGGACACCATGCGCAACGCGGTCGACGCGATGAAAAAGGGCGCCTACGACTACATCACCAAGCCCTTCGAGCTCGACGAGCTCGAGATGATCGTCGACAAGGTCGTCGAATCCCATCGCCTCGCGGAAGAGGTGCAAATCCTTCGCCAGGAAGTCAGCGGCCTCAAGGTGGACAAAGAGGCGAAGATCGTCGGGCAATCCCGCGCCGTCCGCGAGGTCTACAAGACCATTGGCAAGGTCGCGGTCAACGACGTCTCCATCCTCATCACCGGGGAATCCGGCACCGGCAAGGAACTCATCGCCAAGGCCATCCATCAAAACTCTCCCCGCGTCAAAGGACCCTTCATCGCGGTCAACTGCGCGGCCATTCCCCGCGACCTGCTCGAAAGCGAACTTTTCGGCTACCGCAAGGGAGCCTTCACCGGCGCCGAGGAAAACCGGCCGGGATATTTCGAGATCGCCAACCAAGGAACCTTGTTCTTGGATGAAGTCGGCGATCTTCCGCTCAACCTCCAGGCGAAGCTGCTGCGGGTCCTACAAGAAAAGGAAGTCCAGCGCTTGGGCTCCTCGGAAGCGAAATCCATCGACGTGCGCATTCTCGCGGCCACCAACCAGAATCTCGAGAAAATGGTCAAAGACAAGAAGTTCCGCGAGGACCTCTTTTTCCGACTCAACGTCATCCCCATCCACCTCCCCCCCCTTCGCGAGCGAAAAGAGGACATTCCCCTGCTCTGCGAGTATTTTTTGAGCAAATTAGCCATGGAAACGGGCCTTTCCATCAAGATGCTTTCCCCCGAGGCCATGCAAATGCTAGAGCAATACCGCTGGCCGGGGAACATCCGGGAGCTCGAAAACGTGATCAAGCGCGCGGCGATCTTGAGCGCCAATGAGACCCTGCATGTGCAGGATTTCGCGTTCTTCTTGGGCAAGGGCGCCGAGGACACGCAGCGCGAGATCGAAGAGATGGGGCTGGAAGAACTGATCGCCAGCCGCCTTCAGTCCTTCCTGGCCAAGCTGGGGGACGTCGAAACCACCAATCTCTATGAGACCATCATGGAGATGGCGGAGCGTCCCCTCATCCGTCTGATCTTGAAGCAGACGGGCTATAACCAAATCCGTGCAGCCAAGATCCTGGGGATCAACCGGAACACCCTTCGCAAGAAAATCCGGAGCCTCCGGATCGCCGTGAAGGAAGAGTTGTGACCCTATTTTGGAAGAATCTCGGTATTTATACCGGGATCATCGCCGCCGCGATTTTCATCGGCGGCATCATCCCCCTATTCAAGCACTGGCACCGGGAGAAGCTCCCGGTCATCCTCAGCTTCGCCGCGGGCATCATGCTGGGATCGGCCTTCTTTCACCTGATGCCCGAGTCCTATGAGATCTTGGGCAAAAGCGTTGGGCTCTATGTCCTCGCGGGATTTCTTTTCCTCTACTTCATCGAGAAGTTCATCACCGTCCATATTTGCGAGGCCTTCGACTGCGAGATCCATCATCTCAAAAAATGGACCATCCTGCTGGTGCAGCTCATGGTCCTCTCGATGATCCCCCTTGGCGCCATCCTCGCCTACGGACTCATCGGGCCCGAGCACAATCTGCTCATCGGCAAGGCCATCGCCTTCTCCGCCGGCACCTTCTTGCACATCTCGCTCTCCGACCTGCTTCCGGAGGTGCACAAGCATTCCCACGTCAAGCATTGGACTTTTTTGGGCCTCGTCGCTGGCCTCGGCCTTATGTGGTTCTTGGCTAACCATGTCATGGAACACGGCGTATGAAGGCGATCCGCGGCATCTATGCGCTCTGCGACAACAGCCTCGATCCGGGAATCGATCATCTCTATTTGGCGGAGCAGCTCCTGGCCGGAGGCGTCACTATCCTGCAACTGCGGATGAAAGGCGAAAAGGACATCCACCGGGTCCGTGAAACCGCGCAAGCCATCCTAGATTTGAAATCCCAGTACGACTTTTGTTTTATCCTTAATGACTTTGTGAAGCTGGCCTCGGAGCTGCCCGTCGATGGGGTGCATATCGGCCAAGACGATGGCACGATCGCGGAGGCCCGCAAGGTCCTCGGCAAGGGTCGGCTCATCGGCTACAGCTCGCATTCTCCCGAGGAGGCCCTGCGCGCCCAGGAGGCTGGCGCCGATTACGTCGCCCTGGGGGCCGTCTTTCCCACCGCGACCAAGGGTCCCGGGCATCCGGTCCAAGGAATCGCGACCTTGAAAAAAGTCGTCGAGTCTCTCGAGGTTCCCGTGGTCGCCATCGGGGGAATCCATCGGGAAAACTTTTCGCAAGTCGTCGCCACCGGCGTCGCCGCGGTGGCCATGATCGGCGCCCTCACCTTGGCGCCGCGCATCGCCGAGGAGGCTCGATGGTTCGTCCAAGAATTCCATCGACTGCGCGCCTAGGGCCGGTGCTCCTCGTCGGAGGGCTCGATCCCTCGGGCCATGCCGGGGTCTTGGCCGACGCCCGCGTCTTTGAGAGGGTTGGGATCCCCTACCAGGTGGCGTTGACGGCCCTCACCGCCCAATCCGAAAAAAAATTCTTCGTATGGGAGCCGGTTTCCATCCCCCTATTTCGCGCCCAACTCGAAGCGGCGGGCCGGCGCATCCAAGGCGTGAAGCTCGGCATGCTGGCGACACCCGCGCACGTCCAAGCCCTGCTGGGCTGGCTAAAAAAAATCTGTCCACGTTTCGTCGTTTGGGATCCGGTACTGCGTTCTTCCACCGGAACACTTTTGTTTCGCGGCAAGGCGGAGCATCCCTCCCTGCGCGAGCTCTGGCGGCAAAGCGACGCCGTCACCCCCAATTGGCCCGAAGCGGAGTGGTTGTTCGGAAACCGGATTCGCGATTTTTCAGAAGCAGAAGCAGCGGTGGAATCCCTTTATCGGCGCGGCAAAATCCGCGGGCGCTTCATCGTGCTGAAAGGCGGGCACGCGAGCGATGCGAAGGTCGCCATCGATCTCGTCCGTCACTCCGGCGGCCTCACCAGCCTCCGCGCTCCGCGTCGTCCGGGCTCCCGTCGCGGCAGCGGCTGCACCTTTGCTTCCGCATTGCTGGCGGGCCTATACCAAGGCAAGGACCCGGTCGCGGCGGCTCGCTTCGCCAAACGGGAAGTCTTGAAAAGATTGTTCGATTGATTTTCCGAAAAATCAGTCCACGCCCCAGCGCTTGGACTCGAAGCTCTCGAAGCGGAATTGCAGTTCCTCGCGGAACAAGGAAGTGACTTTGGCCGTCTCGGGGCCCGGAACCCCCTTGCCGATCCTGGACTCGTTGACGCGGGTCAAGGGCGCGATCTCTTTGATGGCATTGGTCAAAAAAGCCTCTTCCGCGCCGAGCAGTTCTTC
>JAIOPF010000074.1 GCA_021414045.1 Deltaproteobacteria bacterium
CTGGTTCCCATCCATCTCGAAGTCTTGCTCCCCGCTTTCATTTTGGGATGCCTAATTGCGCGGCCCGCAGGACAGGATCCGCATCGCGACGACGGCGCCGAAGGGCATCAAGAGGGCCCCGAATCTCCCGAGGAACAGCGCGTATCCACCGGCGTCTCCGCCTTATTCATGGTGTTGGTGGGATTATCCATGCCTTCCATCGCCGGGATGGTGGGAGCGGGAGATTGGCCGGGATGGGGGCCCGTGCTGGTTCACGTCCTGCTCGTCACGATCCTGGCGAATTTGGGAAAGATGTTTCCCCTGCTATGTTACCGAAAGGAAGTTTCCTGGCGCGAACGGACGGCGCTTTGCATCGGGATGTGGCCGCGCGGCGAAGTCGGCGCGGGGGTTTTGGTGGTCTCGCTCTCTTACGGCATCGGAGGCGCACCCATCACCGTCGCCATGCTTTCCCTCGCGCTGAATCTCGTCCTCACCGGCTTTTTCATCGCCCTGGCCAAGAGGTTGCTCGCGGCTAGCGCCGCGATCGCGGAGTCCCACGCCACCAGTGCATGAAGTGGCGCCTAAATTTTATCCGGCAAGAAGACGATATTGAAAGGTCCGCCGCCTCCCTCGCTGTCGACCGCGACGCCGGTGCGAACTTGGGAGGGACTGAGGACGAAATTTCCCGAATCGATCAATACGGTTTTGGTTCCCGTCTGCGTGGCACGCACTTCATAATTGCCCGCGCCGATCACGAGATAATCGGAGACTTCCTTGAAGCTGAGGTCGCTGACCAGGGGGTTGATGGCGGAGATGTCGGCTCCCGGCGCGGTGAAATAGAAGTCGAGGCCGGGTGAGCTCGGCGCGCCGTTGACCAGGCGAATTTTCGAGGTGGTCGGCTGGTCGATGGAGTTGTCGTCCGTGAGCAGCAGGGCTTCGATCTCATTCAGGAAATTCAGGACGACCAGGGTGTAGTTTTGGTTGGCGTTGAGCTGAGGGTTCAATTCGACCAAGGTCCGTGAGGAACCGGCCTCGTTGACGCGAAGATTTTGGTTTCCCGAGCTCACCTCTTGGTACTGAGCGAAGGAAAAGTCCGGCAGGTCGCTGACGACCACCTGGTTGTCAATCAGGATGTCCACGGGTGGCGCGTCGGGAGAAGCATTGAATACTTGCAGGTTGGCGGTGGCGCCGCCGCAGGCCGCGAGTCCGAGCATTCCGGCGATCGCCAGGCATTTCACGAGTAATTTCTTCACCTTGACCTCCTTCACTGAGGGTGTCCGAGCCCTGTTTTTGCTGTATTGGATGAGCTTCTATCGGAATGAGGTGGGAAGGGTTGCTGAAAAAAGCTTATGGCTTTCGGGGTTTATTTAGTCCGGAAAATGCCGAAGGCACTCGTGTAACCGTGCAGATAAGCCTGACCGTGCACGGGTCCGATCTCGCCGTTGCAGAAGAATCCTCCCAGCGGCAGTTCGCCGACGAAGCGGTGAAAGACCTTCGAGTCGTGGTTGGGCTCTCCGTAAAGCTGGGCGCCGCGGCCGAGGCAAGAAAAGAGCAGGGCGCCCGCGGGGGCGCTTTGTCCCAAGTGCTCCGTCTTGTAGCGGATGAGCATGGCGTTGATTGCGCGTCGCGCAGGTGAAACTGAACGACCTGGCCTTCGCGCAACAGCGAACCGACGACGAGGGCTTCGCGGGATTCATCGATGCCCAGGATATTTCGGATCAGGAAATCGCCTTGCCGGTATTCGTGTTGGGCTTCTTTCATGACCAAGCCGAGGAACAAGGATTGCCGGAACAGTTCCTGATCTCGGGGCGCAAGGCGGTGATAGAGAGACTGCAAGACCTCGGAGGGAGGTTTGCCGTCCAACTCCTGCAAGAGATTTTGCCGGCAGCGTGTGATGAACATCGGTTGTCCGATGGGCCGGCAGCCTTGGGCGACCAGGGTGTCGATCTCGACGTCTCCGCGCAAGGTGATGCCGATCATCCCGGAATCGTAGGTTTCGCGGTTGAGAAATAGCCGGTTCATTCCACGTTGCACCGCTCCGCTGGCGAGCCCGCCGATTTTTTTCCCCTCGGGAAAATGGCGATTGAGGCCGCTTAAAAATTCCGCGGCATCGAAACTGAACGGATCCGCGAGCAGGAGGAAATGCGGAGATCCCGCGCGCGCGGTGCGCACCGCTTTTTCCCAGGCGCCGTCTTCGGCGTCGAGCGCGGGAACCGCGTCTTCGGGCAAATGGAAGGCGCACAGTTCCACGTCCGGCATCCAGGCCGCGCACAAGGAAAGGGCGGTGCGGCGTTCGATTTCTTCTCCGCCTCCGATGACTCCTCCCGCGCTGCAACCCAATAAAAAACGGTGGGGGAGTTTTTCCGACAAAAGTTTTGGCAGGTGCAAGGTCTCTTCCGGGGAATAACCCGAAGGAAAGGCGATGAGAAGGTCGGGAGGATGGTCCGGGAGAGCGGCGGAGAGTCCTGTCACGGCTTCAGTGATGGCGGATTCCAGGTTGGAATGCGTCGAGAGGTGAGATTTCCACTGCATCATGCGGGCGACTCCTGGGGTGTTGGAAAAATTTATCGTTTCTCCGCTCCGCTCGCAATAAGCGGCGGGGAAGGACGTTTTTAGTAAATACAAAAAAATTATATTTTATAAAATTAGTAATTAAATTTTATAATTTATACGTATAAATAATAATAAAAATCTGAATGTATCGTTTAATATATTAGTAATATCAATATGTTAAAAATAAATACCAAATTTGGCACAAGCCCTGCATTATCTACTAGCATGCGTCACTGACGCTACCGGGAAAAAAAGAAAATTCCCGGGACAAAAAAAAATTATCAAGTGTGCCCCCGGGTCGGAGTGGATAAGGTGAAAGCCTTCATCCGCTCTGATCTTTTTCGCCGTCCCGGCAAAGCCGGGCCGGCTAAAGCCCAGGGGGCGGATTGCATCAAGATCGGCGGCTTCGCCCTATCAAGATCGCGCGGTTTGCCTGGCCACAATGTGGCCAGTTTCCCCGCTTGCTCCCCCTTCAACCCCCATCGCTTGCTTTAGTTATTTAACGAATCGTTTCTTTGAATATTTCCATTTGGATTTCGCGCTTCGCGCGGCTTTTGATTTATACTTTTCGCGTTTGCTTTGGGTGCTTCATGAAAAAAATGCTTTTGCCTTTAGCGCCTTTTCGATTCCGGATTTTCTTCTTGGAAAAAGAATCCGCCTCGATCATGCTGCCGCCGGACGGAGAGTTTTCCGCGTAAGGAAGGAGAGGGTCCATGTCTCCCGAAAGTCTCAAGGTATTGATCATCGAGGATGACGCCGACATCCAACAGCTCCTATCCTATAATTTCCAGCAAGCCGGTTTTCGGGTGGAGGCCAGCGCCAACGGCGCCGAAGGCCTTAAAAAGGCCCGCGAAAAAAAACCGGACCTCATCATCCTCGACCTGATGCTCCCCGGAATGGACGGATTCGAGGTTTGCCGAACCCTCAAGGGCGAGAACGATAGCAAGGGGATTCCCGTCATCATGCTGACCGCGAAGGGCGAGGAAATCGACAAGGTCGTGGGTTTCGAGCTCGGCGCCGACGATTACCTCACCAAGCCCTTCAGTCCGCGGGAACTCCTGCTCCGCGCCAAGGCGGTGTTGCGGCGCACGCAAAAGGCCGAGGTCGGAGAAGGCGAGAAGCAAATCAAATTCGGCGACCTGGTCATCGACCTTTCCCGGCACAAGGTCTTGCTGGGCGGCAAGGAGATCGAATTGACCGCGATCGAATTCAAGCTGCTCCGCTACCTGCTCGAGACCAAGGGTCGGGTCCAGACCCGCGACACCCTGCTCGACAAGGTCTGGGGCTACGACGCCTTTGTCACCACCCGAACGGTCGACACCCACGTGAAGCGCCTCCGCGAAAAGCTGGGCAAGTTCGAAAACTACATCGAAACGGTGCGTGGCATCGGTTATCGGTTCCGCGAGAAGCCATAAGGCGAGGCTCGCCGCCGGGACGCCCCATTCATGACACGTTTTTCTGGAAAAATTTTCATCACCTACCTCTTCGTCGTGCTGCTCGCGATGATCGCAGGCGATCTGCTGCTGGTGAGATTCCTCGAAAACCTCCTTCTGACGAACGCGCGGCAAAGCCTCCAGGAAAAATGGGTCGAGTCCTCCCCGAACCTCCAGGGTTTGACCATGACTCAGGCTCGCTCCAAGTCGCTGAACGAGAGGCTGGCCAAACTCGCGGCGAACACGCCCTACCGACTTTCCTTGTTCGATCTTGCCGGGAACTTCCTCGCCGACTCGACGGGAATCGCCTCTCCGGCGGCGGTCGCCAAGGATCTCAACCAGCTACCGGAAGTGAAGCAGGCGATCGAGCTGGGCCAATCCTATGCCTTCCGCGAGACGCACGCGGCCCAAGGTCACTGGCTTTTCTTCGCGAAGCTCACCGAGGATGCGGTGTTCCGCGTCGGAGTCTCGACCGAGGGCATCGATCGCTTGATCCGGCGCGTCCGCTTTTTCATCTGGCTGGCGACGGGGCTTCTGATCCTGCTGAGTTGGTTCTTCTATTTTACCTTGGTGCGCCGGGCCGATGACGCCCTGATCCGTTTCAAGAAGATGGTGAAAGGCTTGGAGCAGGGGGATTTCGCCCAACGCTTCCTCGTGGTTTCGGACGACGAAGTGGGGGAGATCGGCCATTCGATGAACAGCCTCGCCCAGGACCTGGAAGGCAAGATCCGGGCCTTGGCCGAGGAGCGCAACCGACTGAAGACCATCCTCTATACGATGCAAGAGGGAGTCATCGTGCTCAATGCCGCGGGCAACGTCGTCCTGTTCAACCCCGCCATGCGTCAGCTCTTCG
>JAIOPF010000167.1 GCA_021414045.1 Deltaproteobacteria bacterium
CGCAGCTTCAGCTGAGCTTCTTTAGACTGCTTGGAAATCTCTGCCCGAGTCTTTTCAAGGGCCGCTTCGTGTTCGCGCTGGGCTTGACCAGAAATCGTGGCGGCTTCCGCTTCGCCCTCTTTTTTGGACTTCTCTTTAAGGGCTAACCCTTGGACGCGAGCTTCCTGGAGTTTCTGTTGATGGGTGTCCATCATCGTTTGAGTCTTTTCCTGCAGCGCTTCGGCATCGTGCTCTGCCCCAACCGTCAGCGCCTTGCGTCGGGCTATCAATCGGAGAACGGGCCGAAAGACCAGGAAATTCAACACGATAAAAGTGAATAGGAAGATTCCTATCTGGAAGAAAAGCGTCTCATTGGGCAAAAGTTCAACCATACACCGACCCTAAAAACTCCATCGTCGAGGGATGAATGGAAATATGGATAAGGGAATTTCCGCGCGCTCATCGAAAAAGCGCATGCGCAGGTACCATGCGAGATGAAAACTTGTCAAGGCAAGTGATGCAGTGAGCCAAACATCGATAGTTTTCAACAAGTAAACTACAAATAGTTGTAATTATTATCTATTTTTTGAGGTCTTTTAGACGCCCGGAGACGGGGCTAGTTCAAAAACGCGTCCGGCCGTTTCTCGTCCCATGCTGCAGTTTCCTTCAAAAACCGCGCCTTCGCTGACCACGAGACCCGGAGAAACGATATCTCCTTTGACCACCGCTGGTGGATGCATTTCGATACGTCGTTTCGCGACGATATTTCCCGTCACATTTCCCTGAATAATAATGGTCTCGATCTCGATTTTAGCGTCGACTTCGGCGCCCTCACCGATGATCAAGGTTCCGTCCGAAAAAATTTCCCCTCGAAATTTTCCGTTAATTTGAACCTTGCCTTCGAAGGTCAGCTTACCTTCGAACTCCGCCCCCTTATCGAGCAAGGTTTGGGCGTCTTCGGAAACCAATTTGAGAGCGCGGTCTTTGTCTCCAAACATGTGAACTCCTTTGTCGATGCGCTGCGCCTTTCGTGCACCGGGGGCGCCGATACCGGCGTCCTCATGGACGAAAGGCGCCGCGAAGGTTTTTATCCGATAATTGCGTTGAAAACTCGATCCAGGTCTTCGGAACTGTAATAGTCGATCACTACTTTACCTTTAGGTCCCCTAGCCTTGATGCGCACCTTCGTGCCTAGAATCTTGGTCATTTCCTGTTCAATGAAAGTCAATTGCGGGTCGGTCAATTTGGTCTGAACCCGTCGCTCGACCTTTACTCCCGCCTTCACTTCTTGAGAAAGCTTCTCCACTTCACGAACGGAAAGACCATCCTCTAGGATTCTTTTTTTGATCTTAATTTTGAGATCATCGTCTTCAATCGCGAGCAAGGCCCTTGCCTGTCCCATCGAAAGCCGACCCTCAATAATGTCTCCTCGGATTTCTTCCGGCAAGGCAAGCAAACGCAAGGCATTGGTGACGCTGGAACGTTCTTTTCCGACCCTCCGCGCGATCTCTTCTTGAGTAAAACGGTACCGATCTTGAAGCTCTTTATAGGCCAGGGCTTCTTCGATGGGATTCAGGTCTTCTCGCTGAATATTCTCGATCAGGGCCAATTCCAGGACCTGCTCGGGAGCCGCGCTCGAAACCACCACTGGAACTGAAGCAAGCCCTGCCAGCTTCGCGGCTCTCAGCCTGCGTTCCCCAGCAATCAACTCGTACTTTCCGCCTTCCATGCGACGAACGATCAGGGGTTGAATAATTCCTTGCTCTTGGATCGAGGCTGCCAATTCCTCCAAACCCTCTTTGGAAAAAATTTTCCGCGGCTGGCCTCGTGAGGGAACAATATCGTCGATTGGACAAGGAAAGTATCCCTCCGAAGGCGCGGGCACCGCTTGAGCTCCAGCCCTTGGAATGAGAGAGGCTAATCCTTTACCGAGGGCCCTATTGCCACCTGTCGTTTGCATTCACGACTCCTTTCTTGGGGAGCTAATCAATCATTAATGAGTCGCCAAACTGGCTGCCTCAGAGTATGAATTATGTGCAATATTCTGTTGTTTTT
>JAIOPF010000168.1 GCA_021414045.1 Deltaproteobacteria bacterium
AGCGCTGTTGAACGGGATATTGGCGCTGAAACACCGGCAAGGTTTGGCTCTTGAGAGTGTCGTAAGAAAGCTCGAAGGGCGGTAGCTTCTTTTCTCCGGTGTAGAGGTAATTCGCCTCCTCGATCACCTGATTCGCCGAAATAATACCCCCATGGCCTTCCAAGTCCCGCAGGATCTCGTTCTCCAGTTTGTCCAAAATCAAGAGGTCGTCGTAGTCGATTTCGCCGCGGTCCTTTTTAAGCAGCTCGACTTCCGCGATGGGGATGCCCAGCAGTTCGCGCTCCACGGCCCGGATATTTTCCTGGAGGCCGGATTTTTTCGGAAAATAGCTGGTGGCATCGGTGTTCAGGGGAATTTTAGGGAAAAACCAGATGCTGGATGGAATCAAAAGGAGAGAAAGGAGCACGATAATGCGGCGGCTCCAGGTATTGTAAAACAGCGAAGCCGGTACCCAGGCCAGGAGGTTCTTCGGCTCCTTCTCGATCCTCCATGGAAACAGCGAATAAGCCCAGAGGAAGGTCAGCCCTGAAGAGAGGAGGATGGAGAGAAAAGACAGAACGCCGAATTCGCGGATCGCCGGAATATCGCTCAAAGCCAGGCTGCCGAAGCCGATGGCCGTGGTCGAAACCATGAGCAGAAAGGGAATTTTCTTTTCCCGCAGGGCTCGCCTCATGGAGCCGTATTCGAGGAAGGCGAAGTAAAAATGAAAAGCCAGGCTCAAATTCAACACGAAAATCAGCAATGGAACGATGGAAGTCACCATGTTCATCGAGGAATAAATCTGCCGGGTGAAGGCCAAAGTGAGACTCAGCGAACCCAGCGCGGGAATGAATAAAATGAGGGAAGAAAGAAAATCCCTCGTGAACAAAAGCGTCGCCAGGAAAACCACCGCGAACAGGATGGGAAAGAGCTTGGTCTTGATGTCGCCGGAATATTGGTCGAGCAGATAGTTGATGTAAGGCAGCCCGGCGATCTGCACTTTTTGCCCGCTGAAAAACGGCTGGGCCTGCAACTGCGAAATAAAAGACTGAATTTCTTTCGGGCTGACGTCTTCCTTGAACACCGACAAGAATACCAAATAATCGGGCCCGACGAACTTCAAGTGAAGGTCGGGCTTGTTCCTGATGAATTCTTGGACCGAGGAAAGTTCGTCCTTCTTGACCGCCAACTTGTAGACGTCAAAAAAGCCCAACACCTCTACCTCGGGAAATTTTTCCCTCAGGTTACGAAGCGCCGTTTCGAAATCCTGATACCCGGCTTCGGTCAAGCCCTTGGGAAAATTCGTTTTCACCAAGATGGTTTTTTGTTCTTTAAAAGTATTCAGGAATTGCCGGTAATCTTTCAGGCCCTTTCCGGAGAAGAACAGCGTTTCCATGTTTCGGTGCTCCAAACCTCTCATGAAGAACAGAGCGAAGACCTGGAAAATCAGGTAAATAAATACGCCTAGCCAATGGATTTTTTTGTTTTTATTCATGGAAAAGCATGGTCAAGTTATCGTGTACTAACGCTTCACGCCAAGCCCCGTTCTTGATTTCTGTCAATGTGTTCAAATATTTCCTAGGCTCGAATCATGGAGATCGCGATGCATGCAAACCTCAAGGTTTTCGGAAGTTCTATCGTTCTACTTTTCTTGAGTTGTTTCTCCATGATTTCGCCGGCCTTGGCGCAGGATTCCATGCAACACTACCAAATTGATCCCCAAAACAGTCACTTCTTTGTTTATACCGGTTCCGGAGGAGTTTTCGGCGCCTTCGGCCATAAGCATAAAATCGCCATTCCAGGCATCACGGGTCAGGTGAACTTCGATCCCAAGGACCCGACGAAATCCACCCTTGATCTCAAAATCGACCCGATGTCCCTGATCTTGGTGGCGGATTCCAAGGCGGAGAAAAAGGACAAGGCGGAAATCGAAACCAACATGCGGGCTAAGGTGTTGGAACCGGCGAAATTTCCCGGCATCGAGTTTCGCAGCACCCGCATTTCCGCGATATCCTCCGTGGAGGGGGAATACGATGCCGAAATCCATGGGGACTTGTCCTTCCACGGAGTCTCGCGGAATATTCCCCTGAAGGCCAAAGTCAAACTGGGAGAGGATCGGCTGACCGCCATCGGAGAATTTACCTTGAAGCAAAGCGATTACCAGATCCAACCCGTGAGCGCGGCGGGTGGGACCATCAAGGTCAAGGATGAGGTTCGTTTGACCTTCGAAATCGCGACCCGCCCCTAATATCCTAAAAAGTTATTCATATAACATATTGATTTTATTCAATAAAATTCGTTCGTTTCTTTTTCATCAACAATTCATCGTCCTTTAATACTCCTTTCATCGACCTCTCCGATGTTCTCCCCAAGGGAACGGCATCTCGCCTTCCCGATCGGTCGCAATCAAAAGGAGAAAATTATGCAAGGTCGATTCGCCGTCTTACTGAAAGTACTCTTCATCGGCTTCATGACGCTGGTGATGTTGATTCCCACTCTCTTCATCATGAATCTGGTCAATGAGCGTCAAGCCCGCCGCCAGGAGGCTACCGACGAGATCATGAAAGGTTGGGGCGGGCAGCAAACCCTGAGCGGTCCCGTACTCGTCGTCCCCTTCCTCGTTCAAAGCATGATCGTGAACGAAAAGGGCGAAAAAACCGCCAGGAACGAACTTCACTACTCTTACTTCCTCCCTGACAAGCTGCAGGTGCAAAGCAACCTGGAATCGCAAACGCTCTATCGAGGTATCTTCAAGGTCCCCGTCTACCAAGGAAAGGTGGAAATCGAAGGGCGATTCGTGAAGCCCGACCTCACGCCCTGGAACATCGCCGCGGAAAACATCTATTGGGACCGCGCCTTCCTCACCATGGGCGTCAGCGATCTCCGTGGATTGCGCGAAACTCCCCAGGTCCAGTGGAACCAGGCTCAGGTCAGTTTCGAACCGGGCACCAAGCAGGCTTCGCCCTTCGATTCGGCGATCCAGGCCAAGTTGCCACCCCTCGACGGAACCACCACGGCCTATAACTTCAAGATGACGCTGCATTTGGGCGGCGGACAACACCTGGCCTTCCTTCCCCTCGGCAAGGACACCCAAGTCAAACTGAGCTCGAACTGGCCCCACCCCAGCTTCACCGGAAACTTCCTGCCCATCAACCGCTCGGTGGACGAGAGGGGATTCCAGGCCGAGTGGAAGATCCCCGAGACCGCCCGCGCCATCCCGCAAAGCTGGATCGATTCCTCCTCGGAACTTTACCTGCCCAACTTCGCCTTCGGCGCCGACTTCATGCTGCCGGTGGACATCTACCAATTCACGACCCGGGCGGCGAAATACGCCATGCTCTTCATCCTTCTCACCTTCGTCGCCTTCTTCCTCTTCGAGATCATGAGCAAGCTGCGCATCCATCCGGTGCAATATCTCTTGGTCAGCGCCGGACTCTGCGTCTTCTACCTGCTCCTGCTTTCCCTCTCCGAGCATATCGCCTTCGCCTGGGCTTACATCGCCGCGACGGCGGGAACCGTGGGACTGATCACCGCCTATCTCATGACGGTGCTGCAAAAGAAAAGCCGGGCCCTGCTGATGGCGACCGTGCTCACGGGACTCTACGGCTATCTCTTCACGCTGCTTCGCGCCGAGGACTACGCCCTTTTGATGGGCTCGGCGGGTCTCTTCGTGATCCTGGCGGCGGTGATGTTCCTGACCCGCAAGATCAACTGGTATGACATCGACCAAAACAAAAACATCGTGCCGGAAGCGGCGCCGGTTGTTGCCTAAAAAAGGATATCCCTCATGTGGAAACGCCGCCTCCTTCCTACCCTCCTCCTACTCGCTCTGACGGGTGTCGGGCTTCATGCCCGCACCCCCTACCTTCTGGCTTGGCGGGCCGCCCTCCCTTGGATTTTCCTGGGGATAGGCGGCCTGGCGGCCTGGAAGTATCGTCGACTTCGCGTCACCGCATTGCTGCTCTTGCTGGCTTCATCGATCCCCTCGGCCTTGCAGTATCGGGCCACCACCCAAAAGGAGGGCGTCCTGGTCTCAGACCCGCAAATTCTCCAAAGGCTAGGGCGTCATTTCATCGTCGGCTACCGAAACGACGCTGAAATCGAGAGCTTGGTCAAACGCGGGGCCATCGGAGGGATCTTCATTACCCAGAGGAACATCCAAGGAAAGAGCGCGGCCCAAGTGCGGGCCGAGATCGCCCATTGGCAAAATATTCAGGCCTCCCTGGGCCTGCCTCCGCTCTATATCGCGACCGATCAGGAGGGCGGGCGGGTCTCCAGGCTTTCTCCCCTGGTGCCAGCCCTGCCCTCCTTGGCGGAGTGGCGGAAGCTCCGACCGGTCTCCGAATACGCCGCCCTACAAGCCGCATCCTTGGTGGATTTGGGAGTCAACCTCAACTTCAGCCCCGTCGTGGACTTGAAGCTTCCGGGACAAGCGGACTTCTTGCAACCCCACACGCGACTTTCTGAACGAGCGCTTTCCGGAGATCCCGAGGAAGTCGCGGCGGTGGCCGCCGATTACTGCGCCGCCTTCGACCGCTTCGGCCTTCGTTGCACGCTGAAACATTTTCCCGGCTTAGGGAGGGTTCGCGCGGACACCCACCTCAGCGAGGGAGAATTGAACGTGAGCCCGGCCCAACTGGAGAAGGAAGATTGGATCCCCTTCCGGCAAGTCCTGCAATCGACGCCGGCCTTTCTGATGATCGGGCATGTCAGGGTCCCTGAACTGGATCCCGACGCCCCGGCTTCCCTCTCGCGGCCCATCGTCCAGGGTCTCATCCGGGAAACTTGGGGTCACGAGGGCATCGTCGTCACCGACGACTTCACGATGGGCCCCATTGCCGGGCGTTCGGGCGGAGTGGGTCGCGCCGCGGTGGACGCCATCGACGCCGGCGTCGACCTCATCCTCATCTCCTACGACGGCGAACTTTATTACGAGGCCATGGCGGAGCTCTTGAGTTCCCACGCTCAAGGAAATTTGGACGTCGCGATGCTTCGGAAAAGCGATGCGAGGCTAGGGGCGGATTTCGATAGACGTACCGGTGGGGACCAGTCCCCAGATCTCTTCGATCTCGGCGTTGCCGACCGCAATGCAGCCGTCGGTCCAATCATAAGCCCGCTGCAAGGGGCCGAGATCCGGCATGCCGTTGGGCAGACCGTGGATCATGATGGAACCGCCTGCGGACAAACCCTGCCGACCTGCGCGTTGCCGGTCCCGGGCGCTGGGATACGAGACATGTAAGGCCCGGTGGTAATGCGAATTCGCATTGCGGGCGTCGATCGTATACTTCCCTTCGGGCGTCTTGTGGTCTCCTTGAACTTCCTTCGCCCCCACCGGCTCGCTTCCCAGGGAAACCTTGTAGACCTTGACCACCTTTTCGCCCTGAAAAAGGGTCATGCGCCGGTCGGCTTTTTCGACGAGAATCTTGTCGACCTTCGGCTTCGCGGGTTTTTTCGCGAACACTGGAATGGGCAGGCAAAGAAAAAAGGCTAGCAGGAGGGATATTGTAAAATTCTTAGGTTTCGTTCTCATGAGGATGCCTCGCCAGGGTGAGAGTGGCAACGGCTCCGGAGGGATTTCGGTTCTGAATTTCCACCTCTCCCCCGTGCAAACGCGCCACCTCGCGGACGAAACTCAAACCGAGGCCCGAACTCTTCTTGCCGCCATCGGGGCGAGGCAGGGAATAAAACCTCTCGAAGACTCGCGGTAGGGCGTAATCGGGGACGCCGGTTCCCTGGTCGGTGATGGAAAATACGAGGCGTTCCTCGGTCTCTTGCAGGCCCAAGGTCAGGACTCCGCCCTTGGGGCTGAAATCGACGGCGTTTTGCAGCAAGTTTTGCACCGCCGACTCCAAAAGGAAGGGTTCGCCCTCGATGGGAACCGGATCACCCATTGAATTTTCGACGCGGAGGCCTTTCGCCTCGATGCGGTCTTGCATCCGTTCCAAGGCTTCGCGGACCAAGTCGGAAAAATCCACCGTCTCGACCTTCTCCAAACCGTGTCGGGATTCGAGGCCCGCAAGCTCCAGCATGCGCTCGACGATGCGGTGCATGCGGGAGGATTCGTCGCGGATGTTCGTCAAAAAGCGTGCCTGCTTGGCGGGATCCTTCTCGGCCTGGAGGATCTCCGCGGCGCCCTGGATCGCCGCGATCGGGCTCTTCAGTTCGTGGGTGAGGGACTGCACGTAATCCTCGACGTATTTCTTCCCTTCCAGGGCCTCCCTCATCCCCTCGAAAGCCGCGCCCATTTCCCCGATCTCGCTGGTGCCCAGTTTCGGGAAAGGCGGACGACGGCCGTCCCGCACGGCTCGGGCGTAGCTCGTGAGGCGCCAAATGGGGCGCGTCACCCAGGATGAGAGCAGGATTCCCAGCAGGATCACCGCCAAGGCCGCCACCGCCCCGGCGATCACGATCGAAGGACGGGCGGTCTCGAGGAAAAAGTTGATGCTGGCGGTGGGCTTGCGCAGGGTCAAGACGCCGACGATCTTCCCGTCAAAACGAATCGGAGCGGCGACATGAAGCACCGAACTGCCGGGATTCTCGGGATGGTCCCGGCTGGTGCGGGCGCCGTAATCTCCCAATAGGGTGAGGTGAACGTCGCGCCACTGCGAGAAATCCTTCCCTTCGTCCAAGCCTTCCGAATCGAAGATCACCCGCCCTTGGGCATCGGTGACGTAGAGCCGCTCGTCCACCTTCGTCTTAGTCAGCTTGTAAATTTGCGCGCTGAAACTCCGCTTATCCAGGCGATCGAAGGCCTCGCGCAAGCGCTCCACCGGAATTTTTCCGTCGCTCATCCCCGATTCGAGGAAAGTCGCGAGCAGATTGGATTCGTCGACGAGCACCTCCTCCACCGCCTCGAGATAGCGCGGCCGGAGCTCGCCCAGGATGTGGTCGACCAAGAAATAGAAGCCGATTCCCACCACCAACACGAAGCTCAGGATGATGCGCGCGCGAATCTTCACCAATGTTCCTTCAGGCTATAACCCAGTCCGCGGTGGGTCTCGATGGGGTCGATGGCGGGCTCGACGGCTCTCATCTTGGAACGAAGGCTCTTGATGTGGGCGTCGACCGTGCGGTCAAGGCTGGCCTCGGGCTCTTCCCAGGCCATCTCCATCAACTGGTCGCGCGAGAGCACGCGGCCGGGCCTTTCGATCAAGACGCGCAGCAGGCGAAACTCATAGCGGCTCAGGGGCAAGGCGGAACCGAAATAGAAAATCTTCATGCGCTCCGGATCTAGGGTGAAGGGCAGCGTGGACTTGAGACGGACGGGAGGAGAGGCCTCGACGGCGCTTTGCCCCCGGCGAAACACCGCCTTCACCCGCGCCGCTAATTCCCTCGGACTGAAGGGCTTGACCATGTAATCGTCGGCTCCGATCTCGAGCCCGACGACCCGGTCAATCTCGGCGGACCGGGCGGTGAGAAAGATGACCGGCACTTGGTTTTCCTTCCGCAGCTCCCGGCAAAAGTCGAAGCCGTTGCCGTCCGGCAATCCGACGTCCAGGACCAGCAGGTCGATATCTCCGGCGGCCAAACGCTGCTTTCCCTCCGCTAGCGTCGCGAACCAAAGGGTGAAAAATCCCTCGGCCTCGAGGGCGTACCGGATATTGTCCGCGATCGAAGATTCGTCTTCGAGAATCAGGATTTTTTTGGTCATGAGCGATGCTTCCCCATGGCGTAAGGAAATGGATTTTCTGGGGCGGGCTTAGACGCTCTCTTCGGGAATGATGAACTCGAATTCGACCATATTGAAGCGGAGGCGGTCTCCGTGCTTGAGCGGTTGGGCGGAACGTTGTCCCGGCGCCAATCGCTCGTCGTTGAGAAAGGTGCCGTTCTTGCT
>JAIOPF010000030.1 GCA_021414045.1 Deltaproteobacteria bacterium
GGAATCCAGACCGCTTTCGCTGACCTTGACGGCATCGCGGGGAAGTTTCGGCAAAAGCCTCTCCGTCAATCCCACGTCGACGCGGAAACTTTTGAGGTCGCGGTTATTGACTCCGACGATCTTGGCGCCGATGGCCCCGGCCGTCTCGGCCTCGACCTGATCGTGAACCTCGACCAACACGGAAAGGCGCAATTCCTGGGCCAGGCCCTGCAAATCCTCCATTTGCGACTTCGGGAGCATCGCGGCGATCAGCAGGATCGTGTCGGCGCCCGCCTCGCGAGCGGCATAAACTTGATAGGGATCCCAGACGAAATCCTTGCGAAGCAGCGGCAAAGCCACGGCCTGCCGTACCTGGCGGAGATGGTCGAGATGTCCGCCGAAAAAATGCTCGTCGGTGAGCACGGACAAGGCGGCCGCTCCGTGGGTTTCGTAGTCTCGGGCAATGGCCACGGGATCGAAGTCCTTGCGAATCACGCCCTTGCTCGGTGAACGGTGCTTGATCTCGGCAATCACCGCAAAGGGCCGCGGACAATCTCGCAAGGCGTGAGCCAAAGACAGCGGAGTACGGGGGAGATCCCGAACCTTGAACTTGAGGTCGTCCAGGCGGACCTGTCTGCGATAATGCTCCAGTTCTTCTTTTTTATAGTCGTAGATCTGTTGGAGAATCATGTGCGGCGAGCTTAGAATGAAAAGATTTCGGAGAAAAGGTCATTTTTGGAGTTTTTCGAGGATTTCCTCGGCCTCGCCGCTTTCGATGGCGCCCTTCGCCATCACCGCGCCGGCCTTCAGATCTTGGGCTTTTCCCGAAACGACCAAGGCCGCGGCCGCGTTGAGGACGATACCGTCGCGGATCGGTCCGAAGAAGGTCTTGCCGAAGATCCCGCGAAGCAATTTGGCGTTGTGCGCGGCGTCTTTGCCCAAGAGAAACTTGGGATCGCTGGCCCGCAGGCCCGCGTCGGCGGGGTTGACGGTTTTTTCTACCAGGCCTTCCGGGGTCACCTCGGTGACGTAGGTTGGACCGCTGGGACTGAGCTCATCCATGCCCTCTTCGCTGCTGACGATCCAGGCCATTTCGGTGCCGAGACGCCGCAAGGCCTCGCCCAAGATGGGCCTCATTCCCGGGGCGAAAACCCCCACCACTTGGCGCCGGACCTTCGCCGGATTCAAGAGCGGACCCAAAAAATTGAATACCGTCGTCACATCGAGTTGCTTGCGGATTTTTTGCACCCGTTGCGTGGCCGCGTGGTAACGCGGCGCCAACATAAAGCCGAAATGCTTCTTCTCGATGGCTTCGGCCACCGCCTCGGGACCCAAATCGATGGGGATGTTCAAAGCCTCGAGCAAGTCGGCGCTGCCGGATTTAGAGGTGATCGCGCGGTTGCCGTGCTTCGCGACGGGCACCCCGCAGGCGGCCGCCAAGAGGCCCGCGGCGGTCGAAAAATTGAAAGACCCGCTGCGATCACCGCCGGTGCCACAGGTATCGATGGCATCGGGAGCCTGCAACAGCACCGGCGTCATCTTTTCGCGCAATACCCTCGCGGCTTCGGTCAGGACGTCGGCGTCCAAGCCCCGCGTGGAAAGCGAGGTCAAAAAAAGCGCGATTTCGGAATCTCGGGTATCCTCGCGAAGAATGGTCTCGAATCCGACGCGGATCTCCTCGGGTGGCAAGGGTTCGCCGGAAATGATTTTTTTTAGCAGTTCTTTCATGCGGGACGGGCGGACTTCACCCTTTTCAAAAAGTTGTTCAGGATGTCCTTGCCGGGCTGGGTGAGGATGGATTCGGGATGAAACTGCACCCCCTCGATCAAATACTTTTTGTGCCTCAGCCCCATGATTTCGCCGGCATCGGTCCAAGCGGAGATCTCGAGGCTGTCAGGAAGGGATTCACGCTCGACCAACAAGGAGTGGTACCGGGTCGCGGTGAAGGGGTTGGGCAATCCCGCGAAAAGCGTCTTCGCGTCATGATGGATGAGACTCGTCTTGCCATGCATGACGTTCTTGGCTCGAATCACCTTGCCGCCGAAGGCCTGGCCTATGGCCTGATGCCCCAGACAGACGCCCAAAAGGGGGAACTCCCCTTTCAGCTTGCCGATGATCTCGAGGGAAACCCCCGCCTCGTTCGGGGTGCAAGGCCCCGGGGAAATGACGATGGCTTCGGGCTTTAACGCCCTAATTTCTTCCACCCCCAATTCGTCGTTGCGCTTGACCAAGAGCTCGGCCCCCAACTCGCCCAGGTACTGGACCAAGTTGTAGGTAAACGAATCATAGTTATCGATCATCAGGAGCATCGCTTCAGGGCCTCCATGACGGCCTTCGCCTTGTTGTTCGACTCGAGGTACTCTAGCTCAGGCTTGGAATCGAGGACAATCCCTCCCCCTGACTGCACCCAAACCTTGCCCTCGGCGAAGGCCATGTGACGGATGGTGATGGCCGTGTCCATATTTCCGTAAAAATCGAAGTAACCCACCGCGCCGCCGTAGGGGCCGCGGCGACCGACTTCCAGCTCTTCGATGACCTGCATGGCGCGAATCTTCGGAGCGCCGGAGAGAGTTCCCGCCGGGAAGGTCGCCTTGAGCACGTCGATGGCCGCGAAGCTCGGGTCCAGCTCGCCTTCGACATTGGAGACGAGATGCATGACATGGGAATATTTTTCGACGGCCATCAGCTCGGTGACCTTCACGCTGCCCTTTTTCGAAACGCGCCCCACGTCGTTTCGCCCCAAGTCCACCAACATGATGTGTTCGGCCACTTCCTTGGGATCGTCCAACATCTCCTTTTCCATCCGCGACTCGTCGGCGGCATCGCGGCCGCGGCGTCGCGTCCCCGCGATGGGTCGCACCGTCACCTTGGAGCCCTCGAGACGCACCATCACCTCCGGGGAAGAGCCGGACAGGCATTGGCCGTTCATTTCGAGGTGAAACAAATAAGGCGAGGGATTCAGCTTTCGCAGCTCGCGATAAACTCGGAAGGGCGAGGCCTTGAAGGCGGCTTCCCAGCGTTGAGACAGCACCACCTGAAAGATATCGCCGGCGCGGATGTATTCCTTGGCCCGCTCGACCATCGCGTGGAAGGCCTTTTCCGAAGTATTGCTCTTGGGTTTGACCGGAGCCTTGGAGCGGAGGGCCTTTTCCTTGGGAAGATTCCTTTTCATGCGGGCGCCGATCGCGTTCAAGCGACGCAAGGCCAGATCGTAAGCCTTTTTCGTCGTGTTCTTTCCGCCCAAATGGGCCATGACGACGAGTTTCAACTCGTGCTTCAAATTATCGAAAGCGACCAAAGAATCCTGCAGCATCAAGTGGCTGTCGTAGAGCGGCAGGCCCTTCTTGCCCGAATCCGGCAGTCGCTCCATGAAACGCACCATGTCGTAACCGAGATAGCCCACGAATCCGCCGGCGAAACGCGGTAAATCATCGGTCAAGACCGGCTGGAATCCGCGCAAGGTCTCGCGAATCACCTCGAGGGGGTTTCCTTGGAGGCGATCGACGCGTTTGCCGCGGAGAATTTCGACTCGGTCGCCGCGGGAACGCAGCACGAGGTGGGGCTCGGAGCCCAAAAAGGAATATCGACCCCACTTTTCGCCTCCTTCCATCGACTCGAGAAGAAAACGGTAAGGGCCTTCGGTCAATTTCAGGAAGGCGGAAACCGGTGTTTCGGTGTCGGCGTTGAGGGTCGCGGTGAGCGGGACTAAATTCCCCTCTTCGGCCAACTTCTTAAAATCCTTGAAGGAAAGCAGGGACATGACTTGGGCTTAGCACAAGGGTCCAAGCGGGGTCAAAGTGATATCCGTCTGGAGGTCTCAGCGATTATTGAGGGCGTCGTCGATGATCTTGGCGATGTCCGTGTTATCGATGAAGCCCTTAACCCTTTCGGCGTAGCGCGGAGCTCCCATCGCCATGACGACGACCGGCGTGGAGGTGTGAGTCCCCGCCGCCCAAACCGCGTGATTTTGCGAGGCGACCTGACGTCCCATCATGTCGGGGTGTATCGAGGAATGGACGTAGAAGTCCGCGAAATCCTCGGGCTCAGCGTCGCTGGCACCGGGTTTGCGGGCAAGGATCGTCTGCGCCTGTTCGGGAGTCATTTGATAGGCGGTATTCGCCTTCACCTCCGCGAGCAGATTTTGCACCGCCGTCTCCATCGTATAAGGCGGCGTCTTGGCTTCGACTTCCTTCGGATAAAGCTTTTTGACGATGGGATCTAGGATGGCTCGGAAAGACTTCTTCTGGTTCACCAGCAAGTCGAACTTCTCGAAGGCCGCGAAGTCGTAAGGCTTGTGATAATGCACCCCCGAGGTCAGGGTCGCCTCGTAACCGGGCGATTTGCCGTAAGCGAATCCGAAGCCGCCGGTCTCGTGATCGGCCGTGACGATCAATAAGGTGTCGGGATGCTTGTCGACATAATCCATGGCTACGCGTACCGAGGCATCGAAATCCAGGGTCTCTTGCAGCATGGTTCCGGCGTCATTGTCGTGCCCGGCGTAGTCGATGAGTCCGCCTTCGATCATGACGAAGAAACCGTTCTTCTTCTTATCCAGGATATCGAGGGCCTTTTGCGTCAAGGCGGCCAAGGTAGGAATCGTCGGAATCTGCCGGCGTTCCTGGATCATCGGAAAGACCGAAGCGCCGAACAGTCCCAACACCTTGGTGTTCGGACCGACATTCAATTGCTCGAGCTGCTCATTCTTGCAGATGAAGACCATGCCCCTCGCGCTGGCTTCGGCGATGAGGTTTTTCTGATCCTCCCGTCGGCTCTTCCCGTCGATGGAGGCGTCGAGCCCCGAGCATTCCGGAAGGTCCGAGGCCTTCATCGGCTCTTTGGAGGCTTCATCCTTATACTTGGGAATGAGAAAGGAAATGCCGCCACTCAGCAAGACGTCGATGTCGTGCTTTTCGATCATGTCGTCGGCGATTTCGCTCTCCATGTCGCGGAAAACTTGATGGCCCGCAAAACCGGCCGGAGTCGCGTGGGTGATGCGCGTGGTGGAAACCAAACCCGTCGCCTTGCCTAGTTTGGCCGCCTTTTCAAGGACGGTCTCGCAGGGAAAGCCGTTGGGATCCAGGCCCACCGATTCGTTCAAGGCCTTCTGTCCGCAAGCCATCGCCGTCGCCGCCGCGGCGGAGTCCGTGACGATCTCGCCGAAACTGGAAGTCCGCATCAGTCCGCTGACGTGTTCTTTCATCAGTTTTTCGAGGCCCAATTCGGGATCTTCGGTCTTGCGTAATTGCCGATACAAGACAGCCTGCGAGACCTGCTGGAGGCCCATCCCATCACCGATCATAAAGATAACGTTGTTCGCCGCTGCCGGGGCCGGCGCGGCATGAGTCTCCGGCGCCGATTCGGGGCCGGCTTGGGCGGGCGTGGCCGGAACGGCGGCTGAGGGCGCGGCGACGCTTGGCGCCGGCGCTGGCGCGTGCCCCATCTGCCTGGCACAAACCAAACCCCAGATGATCAAAGCGAAGACCAGCGGGCTGATTTTTTTTAAGTTCTCGGAAGGCTTAGGCTCTTGAGACATAACTATGCTCCATCATAGACCCCCACACCTAGGCGACTCCTATAATTCCGCTCGCCAAGGTTCAAGGGTTTATCACCCAACCTTGGCGGATTTTTTGATGCCGAGGATACAAATCCGTTTCAAGTGATTAAAATTTAGTCTGGAGTTTCAGGCGCCAGCGTTGGCTCGTTTCGACGCCATTCTTGGTATTGGCGGGCAACACGGCGTAATCGCTCTGCAGCTTGATGTGCTGGCCGAGGACATAATAATTGAGTCCGGCCATGAACTCCGCCTTGTCGTTTTGGAGCCCTTGCAAGAAGACCTGGGACGCTCTTGCGTCGACTTCCAAGTGCTTCGGGATCAAGAAATACCCAGCTTGGGCGTAATAGCCATAGTCGTTGGTCGTGGCCAGAGTCGTATCGCCCGGCTTGGTATGGCGATAGAAAAATTCGCTTTGGAAGGCGAAACCCTTGTACTTCATTCCCGCTTCGGTGCCGAACTGGGTCACCTTGTCGTCCGAGAGGTCCCGTACATTGTAGTTTCCCGAGCCGCCGAAATAGGCCGCGGGCTTCTCGGAGTGGGCGAAATCGCCTTCTTCGTAACCCGCTTCACCGACGATATTGTAGACGGCGCGACCGGTATACAGAAGTTGGTTGTTGAAATTCGTCGAGTTGGTGCCGCTTCCGTTGAAAAAGCCGACGTTGTACTCCATCTTCTTATTGAAGGGCGTGCCTTGGACGACGACGCCGACGTCGCGGCCGTTCTTCACCAATTTATCCGGCTTGCCGTCCTTGTCGGTGTCCTGAGCTTGGGCGTTCAAGAATTCGAGGGTCGCAATGGAGCGATCCGTGAACTCGAGGTTGCTGCTCGAAATGATGCTCTGGCGTATCCACGGAATATCCTGCTGACCGACGCGGACCTCGACCATGTCGTTGAACTTGTACTGGGTCCACGCGTCCAGCAAGAGCTCATCCTTGAATTTCGCGAAATCGACCTGCAATTTGTAGGTAAGTTTCTTCGTCGCCAAGTGGCCGGAAAAAGTCAGGCGGACGTTGCGCATACGGAAGCCGAATTTATTCTTTCCAGCCTCGCGGTCGTAGTCCGTTTCAAATTGAGCGTATCCATTGATCTGGAGACGGTATTTTTCGTCCGAGGTCTGGATGAAAAAACCCTTTTTGTAGCCGGTGGTCTTGACCTCTTCCTTGGCCGGCGCGGCCGGGGCTTCGGCCTTCACTTCGGGAACCGGGGCCGGCGCCGGGGCGGCGGTGGCAGCGGAAGACTTCTTCGAGCTCGTTAAAGTTTTTTGGCCTACCACCGACTGCTTGGCGGTCAGGGGGCTCTCTTTTTTAGGAGCCGCCACTTTCTCGACCGACGCGGGCGCGGGAGGCTGGGCGACTTGAAATCCCACCACGGAATCCTTGGCTTGAGCCTGGGAAGCGGCAAGAGAGAGAAAAATGATCGTCAGCCCCAAAATTCTGCGTCGCAACATAGACCCATCTCCTTTTTTTATGGAGGCCCTAATCCATTGCGGGTTTGACAAATGATCGACGGTTTAAAGAAAAAATTGCGAACTTTGTCACCTTGAGCGAAAGAGAAAATGGAGGCCTGACACACAATCGACACCTTGCTTGACCCCACTCAATAATACATAATAAAAACAACTGGTTGGGAAGCATTTCCGATGCGACTTTTTCTTGCCATGGACCCACCTGCCAAGGTGCAAGCCGGCCTCGAGCCACTGACCCGCGAGGAGATTCGTGGGGCGAAATGGGGCTTACCCGCTCAACGTCACCTCACCTTGCGTTTCTTGGGCGAGGTCGGAGAAGAAGCGAAACAATCGCTGGTCGAGTCCTTGAAGGGAATTTCCGGCCCGCCTTTCCAATGCGGCCTTCAGGGGGTCGGCGTCTTCCCCAGTCCGAGACGGCCCTCCGTTCTGTGGGTCGGCTTTACCCCTTGCCCCGCCCTTTTCGCCTTGCAAGAAATCCTCGAGTTGGAGGTGCAAAAACTCGGCTTCGCAAGGGAGCCTAAACCCTTTCACCCTCACCTCACTTTGGCGAGGTTTAAAACGCTTCCCGCGGCGGACTTGGGCGCCTTCCTGCAAAAGTATCGCGACTTCTCCCTCCCCGCCTTCGAAGTGCGGGAGTTTCACTTGTACTCGAGCCACCTTTCTCCTAAGGGATCGGAATACTCTCGCGAGGCGAGCTTTCCATTGAATGCTTGAATGAAGGCCACGATGAAATCCTTCCGCAAAGAACTCTGGTTCCACCTCCCCAGCCGCCGCGGCTTTGTGAACATCACCGGTGAAGTTGAGTCCGCCCTGCAGGAAAGCGGCGTTCGCGAGGGCCTCATCCTCGTCAACGCCATGCACATCAGCGCCTCGGTTTTCATCAACGACGACGAGTCCGGCCTGCACCACGATTTCGAGGTATTTTTGGAAAAACTCGTCCCGCACGAGCCGATCTCCCAATACCGCCATAACGACACCGGAGAAGACAACGCCGATGCCCACATTAAGCGCCAAATCATGGGCCGCGAGGTCGTCGTCGCGGTCAGCGGCGGAAAACTCGACTTCGGCCCCTGGGAACAAATTTTTTACGGAGAATTCGATGGGCGTCGCAAAAAGCGGGTCCTCGTCAAGATCATCGGAGAGTAAAGCGCCTCGGCGCCTGCGCCGCCTCCTGCTGCGCGCGATGCTGGTCTTCGCGGCGTTGTTCGGATTCCTGGCTTGGCGAACCTTCGACTACTCGAGAAATATCATGACTCCACCGCAAGCCGACATCGCCATCGTCTTAGGCGCCCGCACCGAAGGCGACAAGCCCACGCCGGTCTTCCAAGAAAGAATCGAGTACGGTATCCAGCTCTTCGTCGAGGGCAAAGTCCAGAGGCTCTTGTTCACGGGAGCTCCGGGAAATCCTCCTCAAGCCATCGTCGCCCGCGATATCGCCCTGCGGCGCGGAGTGCCCGAAGCGGCCATCCTCGTGGAAACCCAATCCATGCGCACCATCGAGAATCTCCGCTACGCCCGCGATCTGATCCCCGACCCCGCGAATACCAGGGTCTTGATCGTCAGCGACCCCTTGCACCTGCGGAGGGCGATGGAAATGGCGGAAGATTCGGGATTCGCCAAGGCCTATCCCGCCCCCACGCCCAGCACGCGGGTCAGGAGCTCCTGGAGCCAATTCAAGATGACCATGAGGGAGACAGTCGCTTATCTGCGTTATCGTATCGAAAGACTGTTTTAAGGACGGTTCAAAAAATACAGGCCCGCGAAAACTTTCGGATCGATGAGGCTGCCGGCGCTTTGTTTCGCTTCGAGCCAAGCATCGATCTCGCCCGAGGGCACCTCGTGCACCGTGATGGACTCGGTTTCATCGCCGCCACCAGCCGAGACCTTTCTCAAATCCTTGGCCAAAAATATCGTGATGAGCTCCGGACTCATGCCGGCGGAAGGCGGCCCCTCGCCCACCCGCTCCAAAGCGCCCGCCTCGAAGCCGGTCTCCTCGAGCAGTTCCCGGCGCGCCGCTGTCTCCAGGTCTTCGTCGTCGCCCTCGCGGTCATTGACCAAGCCAGCCGGAAATTCCACGACAGAAAGTCCCACCGGAATACGGAACTGCTCGACCAGGACAACCTTGTTCTCGGGAGTCTTCGCCACGATCATCACGACGCCGGTACAGTTCACCCGCTCCACCCACTCCCAGCGATCCTTCGCCACCAACTGCAGATAGTTTCCCCGGGATAAGACGCGTTTTTCGTTTTCGTCAGCCATGGATTTTTCCTTGGGTCGAGACGTGGTTCGAGGCTATAAGGCCGCCATGTTTTGGCGCAGTTAATTTTTGAGTACACCGGAGAACAATTGAACAAGGATTTTTTGAAATTGCTTTC
>JAIOPF010000031.1 GCA_021414045.1 Deltaproteobacteria bacterium
GGCGGATGGACCAAGAATCGCTGGCCTTGACCCAAAAGATTTTCGGCGTCGCTTTCTCCTCATTGAGCGAGATCGAGTTCCCCCATAGTTCCAAGGCCAGGGTCCTCTCTCCCGGAAAATAAACCCTCCAAATTTCAGCGATTCGATCGTTTCGGTTTCGCCTTCCGGATATTTTTTTTGATCTCCGCCAATTTTTCTGGGCTGGGCGCCGAGGTGCCCGAACAATGCTTGAAGGCCCATTCCATGATCGCTTTGAGCACTGGGAGGACGTCCCAGCCCTTCGCGGTCAGGTGGTAGGAATAGCGCACCGGTTTTTTCTGGTAGGCTTCCTTTTTGAGCAGTTGCGCCTGCTCCATGCGCCGCAGCCGGTCGGCGAGAATGTTGGTGGGGATACGCTCCGAGGAATCCGCGAATTCCTTGTAGAGTCTTTTCCCGAAGAACAGCATGTCCCGGATCACCAGCAAGGTCCATTTGTCGCCGAGCAGGTCGAGCACGTTGGCGATGGGGCAATCGGAACGCTTTTCTGCTGGGTCTTCAGGGCTGCGAGTCATTTTTTTCACGATGACGGCCAATTTATCACCCTTCATATTTTTAAGCTTGCAAAATAAAAGTGACTTCACTAACCTGGTGTCACTTTTAAAACGAAAGTAACTCTTTCTTCATCGATAGTCCAGGGCCTCGCCCGGAAAGGTTTCCTTATGATCACTCTTTACGGCAATGAATTTTCTTCCCCCAGCAACAAGGTCCGTTACGTTGCCAACGCCCTAGGTATCGAATATGAGTATAAACACGTCGATCTCATGGGGGGCGCCAATAAGACCGAAAGTTATCTTAAATTGAATCCGTCGGGCAAGGTTCCCGTGATTCAAGACGGCGACTTCACTTTGTTCGAAAGCAACGCCATCATCCGTTACTTGGCCCGCAAGGTTTCGTCTTCTCTCTATCCCCAAGATCTCAAGCGTGGCGCCCTTGTCGACCAATGGATGGATTTCGCCTCTTTGCACGTGGCCCAGGCCGTGGGTCGAGTCTTTTTCAATCGAGTGGCCTACAAGTTTCTTAACGCCGAGGTCGATCCTCGTTCCTTGTCCGATGGCTTGCAGTTTCTCCAACGATTCCTTCCGGTGCTGGAAGGGGCTTTGGCGAAATCCGCGTTCTTGGCCGGTCCCGAACTCAGCTTGGCGGATTTCAGCTTGTTGGCCGGACTGGATCAGGCCGAAGTGGCCGGTATCGAGTTGGAGGTGTATCCTGCGCTGAGCCAATGGCGCAAGGAATTGATCGCCAAGGATTTCTATCAAAAATGTTTTTCCAGTTATGCCGCCATGCTGCATGCCTTGACGCAAAAAGCATCCTAGGTTCGGCGACGGCGCAGGAAGAGCACGCCAGGAAGCAGGCTGACCATCGAGAGCAGCGAAGCCAAGGGGGCGGTGTCTCCGGAAACGACTCCCAGGCTGCAGCCCCATCCCTGCATGTCCGCCGACGGATTCGTCGGCGTTGCGGCTCCGACGATGCTGGAGACCTCGATCCCGTTTTCTTGGCTCGAAACTTCGGAAGGCGCGGTCGCATCCATCGGAAGATTCGAGTCGACGGAGGCTTCGGGGACGACGGTAGCCTCGGATTTCGTTTCAAACTTGCAGAGGTGATCACAACCGTCTCCATCGACGTCATCACCGTCGTCGCATTCCTCGCCCTTTTCCACGACGCCGTTGCCGCATCCGATATCGACGGGGAAGATCAATTTCGCCTCGTTTTGACAAAGGTGGTCGCAGCCGTCGCCATCGGCGTAATTTCCATCGTCGCAAGTTTCGCCTTTTTCCGTCACCCCGTTGCCGCATCCGATATCGACGGGAAAGATCGGTTCGGTGGCGTGAGCTTTAGAGCCCAGCGAGATGCCCGTCCATGCCACGATAAAAACTAACGCGTAAAAATGGACCTTCATCAGAGCCTCCTTTTTTTGCGCCGGTTTCCAAGGCCGTCGCGAATTCCATGCTGATGAAAAGCAAAAGGCGGGCCAGATTCAATATATTGATTTTATTGAAATATTTTTAATTTCCCGCCCGTGAGGACCACGCGAGGTTACAAGTTGCCCCGGATTTGGCGCAATTTGATCGGAGGGGATATGGAGGCTTTAGGGCAGGGCGGGGGCCACCGAGGGAAGCGCTTGGCGTGGATTCCGATGCGCGCGCCACCAATGGGTGAAGTTCATCCCGAAGTAGTAAAGGGGATGCGATCGGTTCGCCCAAAAGCGCTTGAAGATCGAGGGCCAGGTATAGAAGCGCTGGCGAAATTGCGCATACACTTCCTCGATCTCCTCTTTGCTCATGGTGGGGTGGCGCCAGACCAAGTTGGCTCCCGTGTAGTGTTCCCAATCGTGGTCGAAAATTTTGCCTTCGCGTTTCGCCTTCTCATAGACTTCCGTTCCCGGAAAGGGAGTCATGATGCCGGTGTTGACCATCGCCAACCGGTTCTTCATCGCGAAGTCAAAGACCCTGTCGAAACTTTCCGCCGTGTCTTGGTCGAATCCGAAGATGAAGGCTCCAACGACGTTGATCCCGGCGCGGTGCATCTTGCGGATGTTCTCCTCGTAATTCTTCACCATGTTGAAGGACTTGTGCGCGGAGTCGAGCGTCTTCTGGTCGATGGATTCGATGCCCACGAACAGGCTCATGCATCCCGCGCGGGCGGCGAGTTTCAGGAGCTTTTCGTCCTTGCAGATCAGCTCCATCGAACCCTGGCTTCCCCATTTGATCTTCAGGGGAATGAGCGCCTCGCAGAGTTCGTAGGCGTAGGACCGCGATAGGAAAATATTGTCGTCGACGAAAAAGAAGATCTTCGAGGGATAGCGCTTGATCTCCTCGACGACGTGTTCCACGGGCCGCGTCCGGAAGGTTTTTCCGTACATCAGGGTCACCGTGCAGAAATTGCATCCCAGGGGACATCCGCGGCCGCTCTGGATGACCTGGGCGTTCAAGGTGGTGCCAGCGTTGAAGAACAAGTCCTTGCGAGGCATCGGAAGGTCCTTGAGGTCGATCAATTGGCTCGTTTGGTAGACGGGCTTGAGGCGATCGGAATGGAAGTCGGCCATGATCGCTTCCCACACCATCTCGACCTCGTTGACCACGACGGAGTCGAAATGCTTGCCGCACTCCTCGACCATGAACGAAGCGTGGCTGCCGCCGCAGATGGTTCGGACGCCCTTCTTTCGGAACTGGTCCGCGAGCCAATAGCCCCGCGGCGCCTGGCAACTCATCATGGTGATGCCGACGAAATCGGCGCTTTCGTCGGGATCGAGCCTCTCGAACTCTTCTTCGATGATCTTGATCTCGTCGAAATAAGGCGTCGCCAGCGCCGCGATCACCGCCAAATTGAGGTGATGGACGTGCTTGCCCTTGACCCCTTGGACTTCGAGGCCTGCCGGCGCGATCAAAAGAAGTTTCATTAAGTTTCCTTAACCCAGTGGAATGAATAGTAGTGAGAGAGGCCGAAAAAATGGCGACCCCGAGGGATCGCCATTTGGAAAATTATCGGGATGGGGAGCTATTAATAGCGTCCACCGCCACCGCCGCCATAGCTGTTGCGCCCGCCGCCACCACCGCCGCCGAAACCGCCCTCGCGCTTGGCTTGGGGACGGGCTTCGTTGACGACGAGGCTGCGACCGTCGACATCCTTGCCGTTGAGCTGGGCAATCGCTTTTTCCGCCGCGTCGGCATCTTGGTATTCCACAAAGCCGAATCCCTTGGACTGGCCCGTGAACTTGTCGCTGATCACGGCCGCGGACAGCAGTGCTCCGAAGGGTTCGAACAGCCCGCGCAGTGTGTTTTCGTCGACGCTATAGGGAAGACTTCCCACGTATAGTTTTTTCGCCATTTTGGCATCTCCTGGATAAGTAGGAAGTGAAAGGTTCTTGGACGGATTTGTCCCGAGCGATTCGCATCCATGTTTATGGTTATTTCAGTGATTCGAATCTAGACAGGACAATTGGAGTGGATTGCTCGATTGGGCTTACTAGAAAGGTGCACCTTTAATCAGAATGGAGGTATCGGCTAGGTTTGTCTATAGTTGTTTTAAAATAGTTGTTTTGGTGGGGAAGAGGGGGCGCCGGGCCAAAAAGGTGTCTGAATGATCGAAATGAATGCAGGGCCTCTTATTTGTTCATCCTGAATCCCGATCCACCCAAAGTTTCATTTTTTCTTCCATAATAAATAAATGATATCAATATGTTATACGAAGCAAGTATTTTGGACTTGGCCTGGGTTTTGCTGATCGATAAATGCCAGAATCTAAAATTCCTATGGATGGTGGAGGCTAACGTGAATCAAAGCAATCAAGCTGAGGTAGAAACTTATCTGACCGAGGACCTGCTCTCCGAATTATGTTCGGTGCTGACTTTCCCGAACGAAAAGGTTTCCCCGCAGGCCCTTGAATTGGTCCCTGACAGCCCTATTTTGGCGGAATCGGAATCCGTCAAGGAGGACGAAGATGAACCCACGATCGTCGAGGCGTTAAAGGTGGAGCTTCTCCCGGAGGTTCCGGCCATGGAAGCATCGCCGCCCGTTTCCGAACGTTCAAATTTTTATCGTTTCTTGTCCGAGCCCTACTACAAGACGCGACTCGCCCTTTGGCTCGAAAAGTATTTCGAGGAAGTGCGTCAGAGGACCATCGCTTACCAAGAGTACCATCGCCTGAATTACCCCGACTCCGGCTTTCGTAAGCTGCAGCGCTTGGCGCAAAGAATCGCCGCTCGGGCCAAAGAGAACTTGGCCCAAGATACTTACCGAGAGTACTGCGAGAGGACTCAGCACCTCGCGGATTAGGTGTCGGCACCCCCAGTTTTAAAGTCTCTGTACTCGTTTTTGCGGCCATTTTTTGCCCGCGAAAATAGATATCCCCAGCAAATCCAATGCCGGAGCGCCTTTCAGCGCCATGATTTCTCCATTTGGCACTAAGGTTGCTTTCTGCCCTTCCGAGGGCTCGACTTATTTGAAAAGGATTTTTCATATGTCGGGCACACTAGGACTCATTTGTTCGGATTCTCGATTAGACATTGGCGCGGTTGACCCCCAAGACGCCGCTCGCGCCGCTCAATTCCAGAAAAAAATAGCGCCGGAAGTCGCCAAAGCTTGCAAGGCGGAGGCAAGAGTGGCTGAAGCCAGGGCGAAGGTAGCCTCGGCGAACCAAGCCGCCTTCGATGCCGGAATCAAGGCGAATATCCCAGATGAAGGATCAGTTTTTCGCGATCACCAAGTCGCGCGCGTCGACTCCGGTCGCGGTCCGCTTGGCCAAGGGGTCTCCGGGCCCGGCGACTCAAAAACCCAAAGCCGAGGAAGTCCAGGAAACGAGGGCGCCCGTGCTTCGAGACCACCAGGTCAGTGGGCTCAGGGTGAAGTTCCAGATTTCGGCGCAGGAAAAACGCGGTTTGAAGGGGGCTCAATAATACACAAATACTCAGGATCGCTTTTTCATTCGACGGAGGTCATCTTCATTCCGTCCTTCGGAAGCCAAAGTCCCGCCGTATGAAAAGACGCCAGCGTTTTCTCTAAAATGGTCCCAGGCGGATTGGCTGTCGGCTTTGTCGTTTTCCTCGAGGTGGCGGACGCCCTTCGTTCGCGAAATCGGGACGATGTCTTGTCCCTTTCTCAGGGGACAGATTTGAATGAAGGGTCAAAGGGAGCGTAACGTCGAGGCGAAATTCTTTAGGTGAACAGTCGATACAAGAAAGAAAAGGTCCCCATGAAAACGTAGAAGCCTTCGACGATGGATTCGCCCGTGGATTGGGAGGTCGCGGTGGCTTCGCCCTGGATAGGCTCGATCTTGACTTCGCCGGTCGGCGGGGGAACCGGCACCGAAGAATTTTCGGCAAAAAGTTTTTGTGCGTAAGGGGATCGGGGATCGGGATTGCAGATCCCGGCGCTTTCCGGGTCCACGATGAAGCTATTTTCGTTTTCCGAAGATGTCAGGGCTGGGGGAGCGCAAAATCCTGTGGAGATTTGGGGAAAAAGGGGCGAGAAATTTTCTTCGACATTCGTGGAAGCTGTCAGACTGTTGGTGATACCGCTTGGCATGGCGCAAGACTCCTTATTGGTTAGAAATGACAATTAGGAGCCCTTACCCCTACAGAAATTATCGCAGATCCCGGAGAAAGTTGCCTTTTTTGCAAAGGCTCACGGCGAACAGGTAAATGCGATGCGTCATTAGGAGTCGCTCCCTCGAGGGCGAGACCCGCGAAGGGTAATCATGAATCTAGTCTTCTCGTCTAATATTTTTATACAGGCCCACCGAATCCGAATTGCCGCCTGGGGGGAGCTTCGGCGGGACATTACCCAATCCATGCT
>JAIOPF010000032.1 GCA_021414045.1 Deltaproteobacteria bacterium
CACGGATTTCGGCATCGCCAAGGCGATGACCCAAACCCACGAGACCCAGACCGGAGTTCTCAAGGGGAAATACGCCTACATGTCGCCGGAGCAGGCGGTGGGGCGCGGGTTGGATCATCGCAGCGACTTGTTCTCCACCGGCATCATGCTCTGGGAGATGCTCTTCGAGCGTCGCCTCTTCGCGGGGAAGAACGATCTCGAGACCTTGGAGAACGTGCGGACCGCGAGCGTCCCTTGGCCGGAAGATGGGGCGGCGAGGCTGTTTCCGGGATTGCGCGAAGTCTTGGACCGAGCCCTCCAGCTCTCGCCGGAGTCGAGATTCGCTTCCGCCGAGGAATTCGCCGAAGCCTTGGAGGCCTGCTTGCCCCGGGAGAAGCGCGTCGGACGTCGGGAGTTGGCGAAATTTTTGTCCGAGATCTTCGCCGAGGAGATCCAGCACCGCCGGCAATTGGCCCAAGAAATCCAACACAAGACCGAGAGTTTCCTCCGGCAAACGAAAGTCGGCCCCCCGGAGGATGAGCCCACCATCTCCTTGGTCGAAAGCAAGACGGAGCTCGAAGCGAGGCCTGCCGCGGAGCCGAAACCTCCGCCCGCTTCCGCGCCCGCACGGGGCGCTTTTCCATCCTGGATTTGGAGCTTCGCCCTTTTGTTTCTATTGCTGCCCACCGCCTACGGAATTTGGAAAATTCCCAAGGCCGAGAAACGCGAGGCTCCGACGGTCACGGGCCAAGCCTCGGTGGTCGCGACGGCCCCAACTATCCCGGTTGCATCTCCGGTGCCGGAATCCAGGCCCACGGTATCGCCGCCTCAGGCGAGTCCTGTTCCGCTGCGAGGCACTTTGAATTTGAAGGTCCTCCCTGAAGGGGCGCAATTGAAAGCCGTTTTTCCCGGAGGGCCGCGCCAGGGCAGGGGAGAATTAAACTTGGAAGGCCTGGCTCCGGGAACCTTGGTGCAAGTGTCGGCCTCCATGGCCAATTTCGAGACCCAAACGAAATCCTTCACGATCCGCGAAAACCCTTCCGCCCAGAACGACGTTTTCAAACTGGAAAAGAAAACGCCGGCCTTCGGCGAGATTCGCGTCAACGCCGTCCCTTGGGGGCGGGTGAGCATTCCCGGCCTGGTCGTCGGCGGGGAGACGCCGGTGACGCGGAGCCGAATTCCCGAGGGTCGATATCCCGTTTCCGTGACGAATCCGACCCTCCATCAGACTTTGACCGCGACGGCGGTGGTTCGCGGAGGGAAAACCACGCAATGCCATGCCGATTTCGAGGGGCGGGGCGGGATAAGTTGTCGATAATTCGAACGTCGATTCTCCTTGGCCGGCGGGCGGAGATTGGCATAGAGGGCCTTGTGGCGAATGTGATGCGAAAAGCGATTTTCATCTTCTTGTTTTTCCTTTCAACCCTGGCGCCTTGGGCCCTCCAGGCGAATCCAGGTTTCCTAGATCAGGTGCGTGAGGTCACGCTGTCCAACGGCATGCGTTTTCTTCTGCTCCGCCGTCCCGGAGCGCCGGTTTTCACCGGTTATATCCAGGTGAAGGTTGGCGGCATCGATGAGCAAGAAGGCCAGACCGGCGTCGCCCATCTCCTCGAGCATATGGCCTTCAAGGGCACCACGGAGATTGGCACCACCGATTACGCGGCCGAACGCGCCCTGTTGGAGAAGATCGAGGCCGTGCATGCCGAATGGCTGAAGGCCCAGGGCCCGAAGAAGGCGGCGCTTTCCAAGGAGATGAAGGCATTGACCGAAGCCGCGGGGCGGTTTGTGGTGAAAGAAGACTTCTCTCGCATTTACTTGCGCAACGGCGGCGCCGATCTTAACGCCACCACCAGCCAAGATCTCACCAGCTATTTTGTGCAGTTGCCCAATACCAAGTTGAAGCTATGGGCCTTCCTCGAGTCGAGCCGGCTCAAGGATCCGGTGTTCCGCGAATTCTACTCGGAGCGCGACGTCGTCATGGAAGAGCGCCGCACTCGTATCGACGATTCGCCCTTCGGAAAGCTCTACGAAGCCCTGATGGAACTTGCCTTCGAAAAGAGTCCCTACCGTCGCCCGACGATTGGTTATCCCGCCGATTTACAGCGGGTCAGCGCCACCGAGCTGAGCCAGTTTTATCATAAGTATTACGTCCCCTCGAACATGATCGGAACCGTGGTGGGGGACATTGACTTGAACGAGACCGAAAAAATCATCGAAGAATATTTCGGCACTATTCCCAGTGGGCCCCAGCCGCCTAAGGTCGAAGCCGTGGAACCCGCTCCCGTCCAAGAAAAGCGGGTGGAGGTTCCCTTCGATGCGGCTCCCGCTTTGATGGCAGGCTACCTGAAGCCGACCATGCCGCACCCCGACGACTACGTCTTCGACGTCTTGGACCAGGTCTTGTGCGAAGGCAGGACCAGCCGCCTGTATAAAAGGCTCGTCGTCCAGGACCGTCTTGTCCAAAACATCGGTTGCAGCGGTTCCTCTCCCGGGGCGCGCCTCGACAATCTTTTCTTTATCTACGCCACGATTCTTCCGGGTCACAGCACCGACGAGGTTTTGAAGGTCATCGATGAAGAATTGCAGAAGATCGTGAAGGACGGCGTCCCCAGCGACGAGCTCAAGAAGGCGAAAAAGAATCTCCTCGCCGACTGGAATTACGAAATGCAGAGCAACGACGAAGCCGCCCAGATGCTCAGCTATTTCGAGGCTTTGACCGGAAGCTGGAAGTATATCCTCGAGCATCCCAAGCGCATCGAGGCGGTGAATTCCCAGGACCTTCAGCGCGTCCTTAAAACCTATATGGGCTCGGAGCGACGCCGCACGGCGGTTTTGAAACCGAATCAAAAATCATGAAGCGAATTTTTAATAAATTAACATACTTATTTGTTTTTGCTGCATTATTTTTATCTACCTCGGCTAGTGCGGAAGTCGCCGGCTTGGCTGCCTTGGAAAAAACGCCCCTGCCGCAAATTCATGTCCCCGACATTGCCAGGGTGACGCTTGGCAACGGCCTGCAGTTGATGATGCTTGAGGACACCGAACTCCCCGTGGTGAGAGGCTATCTTTATCTGCGCATCGGAGGCATCTACGACCCGGCCGAGAAGTTGGGATTGGCGACCATGCTCGGCGAGCTGCTGCGAGAGGGCGGCACGGCGAAGCATCCCTCCGAAAAATTCGAGGCCGAGTTGGCCGCCGTCGGCGCCGACATCGAATCGGACTTCGGGCGGGAATACGGATTAATCGGATTTAAGTGCCTGAAGGAAGATCTTCCCACCGTCCTGGGGCTAGTATTCGAGATGTTGCGGGAGCCGGCTTTCGAGGCCAAGAAACTCGAATTGGTTCGCGTGCAAATGCTCGAGCAGTTGCGCCGTCAGAACGAAGACCCCGCCAAGATCGCCTCGCGGGAATTCCCGAAATTGATCTACGGCAAGGATAGCGTCTGGGCGCGCAGCGCGACGCCGGCGACGGTGAAGTCGCTGACCCGCGAGGACGTGGTGGCCTTCTACAAAAAATTCACGTTTCCCGACCGCATCATACTGTCGGTCTCGGGGGATTTTGATCCCAAGGCCGTGGTCAAGCGGGTGGAGGGCCTGACTCAGGGCTGGTCCAAGGCCACCGAAGCCCTTCCCGTGATTCCTCCGGTCGTGAAGCAGTGGAGTAGTGGCGAGGTCTTGATCCCCAAGCAGGCCGACCAGGCGACCTTGATGTTGGGGCATTTTGGGGACAAGCGCTTCAATCCCGATAAATATGCCTTGCTGCTGCTCAACGATATTCTGGGGGGGGAGGCCTTGGTCAGCCGTCTGGGGAAGCGGGTGAGATCGACCTTGGGCCTGGCTTACGGAATTTATTCCCGTTTCGGACTCGAGACCGATTACGGCGTTTTCACGATCATGGCCCAGACCCAGGCGAAAAACTCCCGCCGAGTCCTGGAAGAAAGCCGCAAGATTCTCGAGGAGATTCGTCGGCCGGATTCCATCACCGAGGCCGAGCTGGAATTTTACAAACAATCCCTGCTGAACTCCCTTTATTCCGAATACGAGCCGAGGTACAACTTCGCCAAGGACGAGGCGAGATTCACCTACTTTGGGTATCCGCCGCGCTACATCGAGCTGTTCCGCGAAAACATCGAGAAGGTGACCCTGGCCGACATCCGCCGGGTGGCGGAAAAGTATTTGAACCCCGAGGCCCTGCAAGTTTTAGTGGTGGGGAATCCCAAGGAGATAGGCCCCTTGCCCGGTGCGAAGGTCGTCCCCCTGAATCCATAAATAGGAATTATGAAATCGATTCTTTCGAACATCATCGCCAAGCATCTTGAGGGTCTTGGGCTTCCCCAACCCGCGGAGATCGTCCTAGACGAGCCGAAGGCGAAGGAGCACGGCGATCTCAGCAGCAATGTCGCCCTGGTTCTCGCCAAAGCCGCGAAACAGCCGCCCCCCAAATTGGCCGCCCAATTGGCCGAATCCTTGGGTCGGGAAACGGAGATTTTCGAAAAGATCGAGGTGAAGGGGCCGGGCTTCATCAATTTCTTCCTGAAGCCGACGGCCTATCATGCCTCGCTCAAATCCCTGTGGCAGGATCCCAATGCTTTGAAGAAACTGGACTTGGGCCGCGGAACTCGGGTGCTGGTTGAATTCGTCAGCGCCAATCCCACCGGCCCCATGCACGTCGGCCACGGCCGCAATGCGGTGGTTGGCGACTGCATCTCGCGACTTCTCGAGGAAGTGGGTTTCGAGGTCTCCCGCGAATTCTATGTCAACGACCACGGCGTCCAGATCAAGACCTTGGGACATTCCGGCTGCCATTACCATACCGTGATGACCGAGGTGAGGGGCGTCGAGATTGCCTTGCCTGAAGATGTTTACAAGGGGCAATACCTCGAAGACCTGGTGACGGAATTGAAAGACCGCATCGCGCCGATCAAGCACGACCCCCTGGCCGTTGGAAAACTTCTTGGCGTCGAATTGCTCGAGACCATCAAGGAAGAATTGCTGCGCCTGAACATCGTCTTCAGCCGCTATTACAGCGAATCCTCGCTCTACGACGGCGGAAAGATCGACGAGGCTCTCGCTGTCTTGAGGGCCAGTGGCTTGACCTATGAAAAAGAAGGCGCCCTCTGGTTCAAGACCTCGGAGTACGGCGACGACAAAGACCGCGTTCTGATCAAGAGCGATAACACTTATACTTATCTCACCCCCGATATCGCCTATCACAAGGATAAGTTCGACCGTGGCTACGACCTTTATCTCAATGTCATGGGCGCCGATCACGGCGGATATACGCAGCGCCTCAAGGCAGCGGTGGCGGCCTTGGGTCATAATCCCGACAAGCTCGAATTCCTGCTGATGCAATTGGTCAATCTGAAGCGGGGAGGGGAAGTCGTCAACATGAGCAAGCGCACGGGAGATTACGTCACCCTCCACGAAGTCATCGACGAGGTCGGCAAGGACGCGGTGCGCTTCTTTTTCATGATGCGTTCGCACAACGCGACCCTGGATTTCGACCTCGAACTGGCCAAGCAGCAGAGCTCGGACAACCCCGTCTTTTACATCCAATACGCCCATGCCCGCATGTCTTCGATCTTTCGCAAGGCCGAAGAGGCCGGGTATCCCTCGGCCGAGGCCCTGGGCGAGGTCGATTTGACGCCGCTTCAGCTGGAGGAAGAGATCACCCTGATCAAGACCCTTTTGGCCTACCCCGAGATGCTGAAGGGAGCTGTACAGTTTCGTGAGGCCCACCGGGTCGCCTTTTACCTCTTGGATCTAGCCAAAACCTTCCAAAACTATTATACCCGCGCCAAGGGCGACGATCGTTACCGAGTCTTGACTCCGCACCGCGAGACGACCTTAGCCAAGCTTTATTTGGTGAAAACTCTTCGGGAGGTTTTCTTCGCTCAGCCAGTTCATCTTGCTATTGGGCGTGGAGATCGTCGTTCTCTCCCTGGTCTTTCTCTTGGGAGCGCGATTCGGGAAGACGATCTTCCCGGAAGGCATGGTGCCCACCATGGCCAACCAGCGCGCCATGCAAGAGTTGGCTCCGCCCGCTCGCCGCATGGTGAAGGCGCCTCCGCAGCAAGATAAATTGGTGAACACCGAGGAAGCCCAAGAGGGCGATGCTCCGCAGGCCGAAGGCGACGAGGCGGCTCAAGATATTCCCACTTATCAAGTTGGCGCCGACGGATCCTTGCGTCCCGCGCCCGAGCAAGAGGCCCAAGGGCGGCCCGAGCCAGAAAATATCGCGGTCAACAAGAGCCTCATCGCCACGAACATCGACAAGAATACGATGGTTCGCTTCAAGTCGAGCGGCAACAGCAAGTTCTCGGTTCAGGTCGCCGAATTCTTCGACGAGCTTCTCGCTTCCCGAGAGATCACCAAGCTGAAGTCCAAGGGTTACGAGGCCTACCTCGTGATCGACCAACGCGGCGCGACCCCTTCCTTCGACGTCCGCGTCGGCAGCTTCGGCGACCGTCACATGGCCGAGCAATTCGCCACCAAGATGAGCAACGAGCAGAACGTCGAGCTGCGCGTCGTGCAGGCGGATTAATCTGGCGTTTCAACTTATTGTTATTGTTAGATAATATTCAAATAATGAAAACTCTTTGCTCCGCACCGAATTTTCATGAATACTACGGGATATGTATCGAAACGATTACTATCCTCTAATTGATCGAGCTTTTCGCGTTACTCCCATAGTAGCCTTGTTGGGGCCCAGACAATGCGGCAAAACGACCCTCGCCAAGCAGTACGTCGCTCAATATCCCGAAACGTTCCAAGCCGAGACAAATTTCTTCGACCTCGAAGATCCTGTCCATTTAGGCAGGTTGCAAAATCCCAAATTGGCCCTCGAGGGACTTAAAAACTTGGTCGTATTGGACGAGATCCAAAGAGTTCCGGAAATTTTTCCAATCTTACGAATTTTGGCGGATCGTCCCGAGCCGAAGGTGAAGTTTTTAATCTTGGGCAGCGCTTCGCGGGATTTGATTCGACAAAGCTCCGAAAGTCTCGCGGGCCGGATCACTTTTTTGGATGTTCATCCTTTCTCGCTTCCGGAAGTCGGTTTTGAGCCTTTGGATCGCATTTGGGTGCGGGGAGGTTTTCCGCCGTCCTATTTGGCTGGGGACGATGCTCTGAGCGCCGCCTGGCGAGAAGGTTATGTGCGCACTTACTTGGAGCGCGATATCCCGCAGCTAGGAATTCTAATTCCCGCGACGACCCTGCGGCGGTTTTGGATGATGCTTGCCCACTACCATGGGCAAATCTTTCAGGCTTCGGAGATTGGCCGTTCCATGGAAAAGGCCGATACGACAGTCAAAAATTATCTAGATATCCTGGTCGGGACTTTCATGATCCGGCGTCTCAATCCGTGGCACGAGAATATCGGCAAACGCCAAATCAAACGCCCCAAAATTTATTTTAGGGACTCGGGAATTTTTCATCAATTGCTCGGGATTCCCAATTTTTCCGCGCTTCAGGTGAATCCGAAACTCGGCGCCTCTTGGGAGGGCTTTGCGCTAGAGGAGGTTGTTCGCGCTTATCGGGCCACCGACGAAGAAACATATTTCTGGTCCGTTCACGGACAGATGGAGCTGGATCTTCTCCTGATCCGGGGCGGGAGGCGGATTGGTTTTGAAATTAAATATTCCCAAAGTCCCAAGGTCACCGACATCCATCGAAAGATTGTGTCTTTCCTGAAACTTGACGAGCTTTTTTTTGTCGTGCCTGGTGAGGAGAATTATCAGGTCGATGAGAAAATCTCCGTTTGCGGCCTGGTCAAGCTTTTAAAAAATATCGCCATGATACAGGCGGATTAGTCATCTTCAGCGGTTATTCTCTATTCTGCTATTGATGGATCTGGCGGTCAAAACCTTGGCATAAGTCTTGCTAAATACCTCCATGCCGAGCCGATTTCGGACGGCCTTTGAGGGGTTGATCCCTCAGAATTGAGCGAACCCCACCTGCATCACTCCACAGGTGGGGACTAGGGGCACCGATGGTTTCCAAGTCGCTGGCTGTTCTGGCCAAGGGGAGTGAGCTTCCGTTTACGGTCATTTCTGAAACTTCTTCATCCCATGATCCTAAAAATGCTGGTTCAGGGCGGTTTTCTGACGAGCCTTTTGCTTGGGACCTTTTCCGCAAGGAAATTCTGAAGTCCCTCATTGTCAGGACCTCGAGTTTGTTTCGTTCGGCCTCGGAACTGATCGCGAAAATTGTTCCCGAAGCGATTCCCGAATGGAAGGCCACTGATTTGGAATTGAGCGAAAAGACCCGGCGCCTGTTGAAGGAAAAGGAGTTATGCCAAGCAAGGGGCGATTTCGCGGGACATCGCGGAGTCGTCGCTGCCTTGTTGAAAGTCCAAGATGAAATGGAAACCAACATTTTCATCGCTGCGCCTGAGGAAGCCGAGGCCTTGCGGAAATCGAGCTTTCGCATCGATCAAGCCATAATTGGAGAATATCTCAATGGCACCCTGACTCCGGAATCGGAAAATCTTTCCGGAGTGGGGACGCGGTTTCAAGCACGACTCGAACTTATCAAGAACTCGGAATCGGGATCTGTGGAAAAAATCTCGGAGCTGGGAGAATGGTTGGCGGTAGCCGTGGCTTATGTCGAGATTCTTCGCGCCGAGGGCTATGAGGCCTCTGCTTGTGACCTTCAGCATGCGGTGGCATCCCTGGGAGACGAAGCTGACGAGGCGATCGATCGGTGGGTGGCATCCTTTTCCGATCTCAGCGAGGAAGAGCGAGGGGTTTTGAGCGGGGATTTTAAGTCTGTCTTTGAAAAAGCCGCGGAAGGGGGAGACGCGGGATTTTTATTTTCTTTAGGAGAAAGATCCCTTTTGGCCTGGAAACAAGATTGGAGTTTTGCTCGCTCTTTGGAGTTGGTGGCGGACGACGCCGAGACCAAAATGGAAGTCGCGGGTGAGTATGCAGGCCTAGGATTGAGAGGGGCGGCACTGAGGCTCATCGACCAGGCGCACCTGCAAGCGCAGTCGCTGGAAGTCGGACCCAAGGTCTTGCGCCTTTACGATCTTTTCGAACTCTGCCTGAAAGCCGGCGATGTGGATCGCGCCCAGGAAACGCTTCGGGATTTGGTTGATCTCGGAAAAAATCCAGAGGCGCCGAGGGGTATCGTTTCTTTGGGAGCCTTGGGCGAAGGGATTCTGGCGCTTCAGGTCGGAAAGGCGGAGGAGGCTAGGAAAATTTTCTCGTCCCTGCAAGAAAAGGGTGGCGAGGTGGCCCCGGAGATTCAGAGTCTGGCCAGCGCTTACATGAAATCGATGGATCAAGGCGAAGCCGCGCGACGCAATGCCCAGACGCTGGATGTTTTTTCGACGGTCTTGGCTGTCCGTTTCGAGAAGTTGAAGTCGGCGGGTCGCACG
>JAIOPF010000033.1 GCA_021414045.1 Deltaproteobacteria bacterium
GCGATGACGCCGGGGTTACGCGCGTCGTCTTCCTTGATGTTGAACACGATCTTCATCAAGTCGGAGCCGATGTCGGCGATCTTGGTGAAGATACCGCCGGCGATACGGAGCACCGAGGCTGCCAGCGATTCGCCGATGGCAAAGCCGATGAAGCAGGGGCCGGCGTAGTCTCGGGGCACGAAGAGGAGGATGCAGAGCATCATCACCAATTCGGTGGAGATGAGCAGCATGCCGATGCTCATGCCGGCTTTCAACGGGATGGCGTAAACGGGATAAGGTTTGCCTTTTAAGCTGGCGAAGGCCGTCCGGGAGTTGGCGAAAGTGTTGATTCGGATACCGAACCAAGCGACGCCATAGCTGCCGGCGATGCCGATCAAGCTGAACACCAAGATGATGGCGACTTTGTCGACGGGGAAATTACGTAGATTGTGGAAATACACCCAGATGATGATGCCGATGAAAACTTCGAGGATAAGGATGAACTTTCCTTGGGTGATCAGATAAGTTTTGCAGGTCTCGTAGATGAGCTCCGAGATTTCCCGCATCGACTCATGGACCGCCATCCCCTTCACTTGAGCGTAGACGACTAATCCGAAGAGTAGCCCCAGTGCGCAGACTCCCAAGCCGCTGAGCAGCAGGTTGTGGCCGTTGATGCCCAAGAAGCTGACCGAAGAGAGGTCGGGAAGCAGGAGTTCCGCCTCGCTGGCATGGCCGACTCCGGCGCTCAGCATCAAGGCGAAGAATGCCAACAGGGCGAACATGGGCCGAATGGCCTTAAATCTGGAAAAAAAGTTCATGAAAAGGCTCCTCAATCGATTCCCGTGCACCGACGGGGTGGAAAAAAGTCGGCCTCGTATAGCCTAGGAGAGGGCGATCTCCAAGGAAATTTTTGGACGAGGGGTTTTGGGGATAATATGCATATATATCATATAGTTAATAAAAATTCCCTTCCGGCTTGACCGACCTTTGACCCTGTGTTACCAACGCGCGGCGTTGAAAAAGCCGCGCCCCAAGCAGAGCGACCCTTTTATCATCGCCTTCGGTATCTACGGAGGGGTTGGTTTCCAGCTCGCCGGCTCGGTTGTCGGAGGCCTTTTGTTGGGCGCCTATGCTGATAAGCATTGGGGTACCGCGCCTTGGTTGGCGATGACCGGTTTGATTTTGGGATCGGTGGGCGGCTTCTACAACCTCATTAAAATTTTGAATTGGAATCAAAGCCGCCGAGATCGGCGTTCGGGTAAGGGGTCCGGGCGGAGTAAATCTCATGAGTGAAGAAGTAGAGCCGGGAGGCCCTGCCGCGGTTGAGGCAAGTCCCGAGGCCGCGCGGCACCTGGAGCGGAACAATTTGTTGTTGGTGGTCGTTGGAACGGCAGCCTTTGGGTTCACCCAGGACTTTCGTCAGGTCTTGAGTTTTTTGGCGGGTGGAATCCTGACTGTGGTCAATTTGAGACTATTTCGTCTCATCGTGGCTGGCATGTTGGGCCAGAAGCCCACCAAAAAGGGTCGCCTGATTGCTCAGGTGATCGTGAAGTTTTTTGGATTGATGGCGGCTTTGACCTTCTTGATGTTGGTGGTCAAGCCTCAGCCCGTCCCCTTTTTGTTGGGACTCTCGACGGTGGTCGTTGCCATCACCCTTGAAGGGATTTTCGGAATTTTCAGGAGCGAATAAGCCATGCATCATTTTTCTTGGATCGGTTACTACCTTCATATCGGGCATCATCATATTCACATCGCCCATGCCGCCTTCACGGCTCTCCTGCTGAGCCTCTTGGGTCTGGTGGCCTACCGTAAATTGCGAAATACCGAAGAGGCCTTGGTTCCAGGTCCCAAGATGAGCGTGCCCAATATCTTCGAAGTGGCCTGCGAGAGCTTGCTTGGATTGATGGAAGGCATCATGGGCCCCCAGGCGAAGGATTATTTCCCCATCATCGGGACTCTCTTCATTTATATTTTCGTGAACAACATGCTCGGAGTCATCCCGGGCTTCTTGCCGCCGACCGATAACATTAATACCACGCTGGCCTGCGGTCTCGTGGTCTTCGTGTACTTCAACTACATCGGCATCCGGGAGAACGGCTTGGTGAACTACCTGAAGCACTTCGCGGGCCCGGTCATCTTCTTGGCCCCGCTCATGCTTGTCATTGAGTTGATCGGCATCATGGTGCGCCCCGTCTCCTTGGCGCTGCGTCTTTTCGGAAACATCACCGGCGATCACTTGGTTTTCGGGATCTTTTCCGACTTGGTCCCCATCGGGGTACCCGTCATCTTTTTGGCCCTGGGCATCTTCGTGTCCTTCATCCAAGCCTTCGTGTTCTCGCTCTTGTCGACGATCTACGTCGGCTTGGCGTTGCCGCATGGCGAGGAGCATCATCACTGATCCGCCGGGCTTGTCCCAGCATGTTTATCCACTCGATTGGATTTGTCTCGTGGCCGAAAACAAACGTAGGAAATACATCCTACATTAGGAGAAACAACGTGAAGAAAATCATCGCCGGCGCCGCCGGTTTCCTCAGCACCGCATTGATCAGCGTCGCCGCTTTCGCCCAGGAAGGCGCCGCCCCCGCCGCCGCCGGCGCGGGACAAAACAACGCCGTTTACGCCATGTCCGCCGCCTTCGCCATTGCGATCGCCGCCGCCTTCGGCGCCATCAGCCAAGCCAAGGCCGCCGCCGCCGCCCTCGAAGGCATCGGCCGCAACCCCGGCGCCGCCGGCAAGGTGCAGACCCCGATGATCATCGCCTTGGCGCTGATCGAATCGCTGGTCATCTACGCCCTGGTTATCGCCTTCTTGATCCAAGGCAAGATCGTCTAGTCCGGTTTTCCACCTCTTTCGAGCGACGCTAACGCGCCGCTCGATAAGGTAATGACCATAAAAGCCCCGTCCCGGTTTCCGGGATGGGGCTTTTTGTTGTCCAAAATCACATCTTGATTATGGTCATTATTCAGACTACTTTAAGGACTATGAATAAACCTTACGCGGACCTTCTGTCCATGGAGTTCCTCCCGCTCTCCGAGGTGAAGGCGACTCTTTCCGAGCAGGTCAAGAAAACCAGGGGTCGTTCACTGCGCGTCGCCATTACCAGCAACGGCAGGCCCGCCGCCGTGTTGATGTCCTACCAGGATTATCTTCGCTTGGCCGAGGCCGCCGCGTCGCCGGAAGTTCCATCCGTCCGGAGCATCGATTTCGAGGATTGGAAAAAGGGAAGTCGACGCCGCAAGGAAGTGTCTTCGGCGATCAATCGCTTGTTCGACGTGGAGTCGCTTTCCCGCAAGGGGCAGAAATCCTATAAAAAGAACAAAGTAGATGAACTCACCGGAACGAACAAAAAAAGAGCTGGCTGAAGCGGCGAAAATCCGGCAGCCGGCGGAGCGTTCCATCAAGATCGCTTCCATCGTCGCCGAGGGTTTGCGCGCGATAGGCCAAGATCCGATTTTGGTGGGCGGCGCGGCCGTCGAATTCTATACCCAGGGCGGATACACGACGGCGGATATCGACATGATCGCGCCGGGAGGCCCGGAGCTATTCGGAAAGATGTCCGAAATGGGCTTTGAGCGCATGGGCAAGGATTTCGTTGATGAAAAAAACAAGATTTACATCGAGTTTCCAGGACGAGCCCTTGGACCCACGGAGCGTGATCGGCGCATCCTCATTGGCGATCGCTACCTGCGCATCATTTCCATCGAGGATCTGATCGTTGACCGCCTTTGCTCCTTCAAATATTGGAAGTCCGCCA
>JAIOPF010000034.1 GCA_021414045.1 Deltaproteobacteria bacterium
GCGGCAAGCAAGAGCCCTTGCCAAGTGCGGTCGAGAAAAGCCCACACTAAAAGCGCGGATACCGCAATCAAGACATCCAACGACCCTCCCGAGACGAGCGGCGCGTAAGCGGTCATGGCATAGATGCCTAAGAAAGCCGCGATCCCAAAGACGACTAGGCCGAGGCTGCGAGAACCTGGGCGTTGCGACGGCGCCCCCAATAGTCGGTCCATTTGGGGATGACTGAGGCCGATGGCCAATCCCGCACAACCGAAAAGGATGGGCACCCAGAAAGGCAGTCTCCAAAGATAGAGACCGAAGACCTCTCTCGGATAGTCCGTCGTGCCCGAGTGAACGTGAAAAGCGTCCCCCACCGGACCCACGACGGCTCCGAGCCCAAATAACCACCCAGCGTTTTTGGCTTTCCTGGACATGAGGATTCCCTCCTAGATGAATTGAAGGGACCGGTCCTAAGCCCCGGTCGGGAAAATCGAATTTTAGGAAGCCGCGGGAGCCGCCTCGGCGACCGCAACCGCGGTCTTGCGCGACTTCAACCAAGCCTCATAATGAGCTTCGCAAAGTCCGCGTTTGCCCATGGGCTTTTTGCAGCTCTCTTGCGAACAGGTCTTATAGCGACCTTTGCCTAGCTCCCCTTGGCGCCATAACTTGTAATGCACGTTGCAATAGCCCTTGGCTCGATAGGGTCGTTTGCAGTCCTTCGTCTTGCACTTTTTCACTTCCGCCATTTCGGCTCCTCCTATGGATTCGTGTTGCTGTAGGCCTGGGCCTCCGGGGTGATAGGCACCACACTTAGACGCACCAAGTCAACCTTCCAAATCAGATTTCCGCCGCCTTGAGGCGGCAAGGCGCGTACCAGCACGGTCCCACGCATCTTGGACTCAATCTCCGGCTGCCAGGAGATCAAATCGGGCTTCACTCCGAAGGCCTTCGCGACCTTCTCTTCCAGCGGCTGGTCTTGCGCTCCTCCGGGACGGGCCGAACGAACCGCCGCCACGGCGTGCTTCACGTCCGACATGTCGAAACGGTACTGCAGATAACTGACTGACATCACCCCTAAAACGAGTACCGCAATGGCCCCAATATAGCGCAATAAAAACTTCAAGAATAGAACCTAAACCATTTAATTTGATGATTTTTCTAGAATCTTCTCGAGGGCCTTACGGTCCTGATCGTCGAGCTTTTCTAGATGAATGACGCGATTATCGTCGGAGCTTTTGGCAGTGGCCGACGGCTTGTCCTCGGCATGTCCGGGCGTCGTATTCCCGGCCGGCGATTTGGCCGTGGCGGAGGTATTTTTAAGGTCTAGGTCGGGTTTAAAGGCATCCTCGACCGAAATATCCTTGCGAATCACCGCCAACACGCGGTCTCGAACCACGCCGTAGACCTTTTGCACCCCTTCGCTCTGCCAAATCTCCAGGGCCCTATCCCGAGCGGGTCGCCCACCAATGTTAAGATTGAGAACCAAGGCAACGACCAGCAGCACCCCCGCCAAGGAGAGGCCTTTCTTGAGGATGGAGAACATGAATGGGCTTATAATCGCTTCGCCGCGGGCTCGCAAGATCAAACAGGGCCAGCTTTCCCTAGACCGTCCACGGAATCCTTTGTTAGGATCGCATTTATGTCCACGGCCAACTCGTTCAGCGTCGCAACTCCGAAAAAACCCAAGGTCTTGATCGTCGACGACAATCCCACCAACGTCGAATTGTTGCTGGCTCAGCTCAAGTCCTATCCCTACCAGCTCATGACAGCCTCGGACGGCGAAGCCGCCCTAAGGAAAGTTGAGGAAGACCCCCCCGACCTCATCCTGCTCGACTTGATGATGCCGAAACTTTCCGGCTACGAAGTCTGCCAGAAGATCAAGAGCGACAAGAAGACTCAATTTATCCCGGTCATCGTCATCACCGCCTTGAAAGAACTCGAGGACAAGCTCAAGGCCATCGAAATGGGCGCCGACGACTTCTTGATGAAACCCTTCAACAAGGTCGAGCTGGTAACGCGAGTGAAATCCCTGCTGAAGCTCAAGGAGCTCTACGACGACGTGGACAGCAGCGAGACCATCATTTTCGCCCTGGCCGACATGCTGGAGGCCAAGGACGTCTACACTCGAGGCCATTCGGAACGCGTCGCGCGTTACGCCGTCCTACTCGCTCGGCATATCGGCTTGAACGAAATCGACCAAGAACTGATACGCCGCGGCGCCCTGCTCCACGACGTCGGCAAGATCGGCGTGCGCGAGATCGTCCTGAACAAGCCGGAGAAGCTTTCGCAGGAAGAGCTCGCCCATATCCGCTCCCATCCCGCCCGCGGCTGCGAGATCTGCAAGGCCCTCAAGAGCCTCGCTCCGGTGCTGCCGATCATCCGTCACCACCACGAGCGCGTCGATGGGCTGGGTTACCCGGACGGCGTCAGCGGCGGCGAACTCGCCCTGGGGCCCCGCATCGTCTCCATCGCCGACGCCTATGACGCCATGACCAGCAATCGTCCTTACCGCAAGGGCATTCCGCCCGGGGATGCCATCAAGATCTTCGAGCGGGAAATCGACAGCGGCCAATGGGACGGTGAATTGGTGAAGGAATTCATCCGCCTCATCAAAACCGAAGCGAATGTATAAATACCCATGAAAATTCTCGTCACCGGGGCCTCCGGATTCTTGGGCTCCCACATCGTCGAAGAGTTGACCAAGCAAGGCCTCCCGCTCAAGGCCGCCTACCGCCCCGGCGAAACCTTCAACGGCGACGGCAGCGACGTCATGATTGATGGCCTCGACCTCGAGAGCTTTCCCTTGGACATCACCAACCGCAACGCGGTTTACCAGGCGGTCCAGGGTTGCCAGATGCTATTTCACTCGGATTTCCTCTGTTCGTTCTCGGGCAAGGACAAGGCCAGGCTGGAAGCCATCAACCACCTAGGCACCAAGAACGTCATGGAAGCCGCCCTGCACCACGGCGTCGAGAAGGTCGTCTACACTTCCGGAATGGAAACGCTGGCGCCCGCGCCGGGACGGGAACAGGTCGACGAAAGCGACGGGGTCTCGCTCGACGACCTCAAGACCGAATTCGAGAGGAGCCGCTTCCTGGCCGAGCGGGAAGTCACCCGCCTCAAGCAACAGGGGCTCCCCGTCATCATCGTGCATCCGACGGTCTGCCTTGGCACCCGAGACCGCATCCCGACCTCTCTCTTCGGGAGCTACCTGTTGCGGTATTTGCGCAAGAAAACGCACTTCTATATCGACACCGGGATCAATTTGGTCGACGTGGTCGACGTCGCGAAGGGGCACCTCCTCGCCGCGAAGCGAGGCCAGGTTGGAGCGCGCTACATCCTCGGGAACCAAAACGTCTACATGCTGGAATTGCTCCGCAACCTGCAAAAGATCACGGGAGTCAAGGCCCCAGCCACCGCCCTACCCTTGGCCCTCGCCAAAACGGGCAATCTTTTGGCGAGAACCCTCCTCTTCAAGAAAGACGGAGTTCCCAACGCGGTCCTTAACCGGCTGAAGCAACCCCTCTTCTTCAACCCCAGCCTGGCGCGCAACGAACTAGGCCTCCCGCAAAGCAATGTCTGGGAGGCCCTTCGGCGCCATGTGATCTACCTAAAAAACCTCCATCAAATTTGAGTTTACCTGCCCGGGCGAAACGAATAGGGATCGGCGATGCTGCTTGCTATCCTCCACATGATCGCCAAGCGCTGGTACGTCTTCGTTTTTCTCCTGAGCTATCTAGGAGTGGCCTCGCTGCATTGGGGCTGGAAGCGGACGCTGAAGCTGCTGGTTTTCGGATATTTCATCGCATGGGCCTCGGAGGCCTCGTCGATCCGAAACGGCTTTCCCTACGGCGACTATAGCTATCGCTACGAGAACATGCCGGGAGAGCTTTGTTTCTATGGCGTGCCCGTTTGGGATTCGCTCTCCTACGTTTTCTTGAGTTTCTCCGGCTACATGGCCGCCCTCTTTTTTCGCAGCCGCTGGAACCGCTTCACGCCCTTGCAAGAATTGCAGCGTTCGTGGTGGACCGTGCTCGGCGGGGCCTTCTTGACCATGCTACTCGACATCGTCATCGACCCCGTGGCCAACCTCGGAAAACGGTGGTTTTTGGGAGATATCTACTTTTACCCGCATGGCGGCTTGTATT
>JAIOPF010000028.1 GCA_021414045.1 Deltaproteobacteria bacterium
GACATCACATCCCCAAAGCTGTGGTTTAGATATTCTCTTCGATCTTCAGTACATCGACATTCTTGTAGAAACCGCAATGAATGCAGACGCGATGCGGGACGCGCGGGGCGCCGCAACGAGGGCAGCCGCAAACTTGGACCGCGGTGAGCTTGTGCGTCGCGCGGCGCATATCGCGGCGGGACTTGGATTTTCTTCGTTTAGGTACTGGCATAAGGCCTCAAAATATTAAGTGAAAACGGCCTGCTAGGTACTATAGGGTTTCGCCGCTTGTCAATTAGCTTTATTTTTGTGCGGAAACAGCGCGATCACTTTAAACTTTATTAATAAAATCAATAAGTTAAAGAATATCTTCCAACTTTACTTTAGCGACGTAGCGATCCGCCTCTCGAGTCGGTTTTGGGATGCGCCTTCCCTGGTGGCAAGCTAAAGTCAGCCGCAGTGCCGATCTTAAACTGACACGGTGCCCCGTAGAAAGAAAAATGGGGCTCACGCCCTCCTTCGTCCTCAATACCGCGCCAATGACCTCTCCCTTGTCCGAAAGATCGCTAAAGTCGCCTCGCTTGGGACCCGGCTCCCGGTATTCACCGCACAGACGGGACTTTCCGCAGCCGACCGTCGGCAAATCAAGGCAGATCCCCAAGTGGCTGGCGATTCCCAAGCGGCGAGGGTGGGCGATGCCCTGGCCATCGACAAAAACGAGGTCGGGCCTGCCTTTCAATTTCTTGAAGGCCTCGAGCAGCACCGGAATTTCTCGAAAGGAAAGCAGTCCTGGAACGTAGGGAAACTTCAAGGGAACCTTCGCGTGAACCCGATCGATTTCGACCAAGCTGGGAAATTGGAAAAGAAGGACGCCGGCGTATCCGTATTTTTTATCGCGACTGATCGCCATATCCGCCCCGGCGACGCAGCGGATCTCGCCGAAGTCGTCCCGGATCACGACCTGTGGAGCGAGTTCCTTCTGCAATTCCACCGCTTGTTTGGGGGACAGCTCCCAGGAATGCGATCTCATCTCCTACCCACGCTGCAGTCCGACGCGCGCGATGGGCTGGATGCGGAGATTTTCCGAGAGCTCTTGGTACGAAAGCACCGAGAGTTGGGGAAATTCGAGCTCGATGATCTTGCGGAAATATCGGCGTATCTCGGCGGTGGTCAGGATGACGGGGGGACGAGCGCCCGGCGGGAAGGGATGCGAGGCGATCTCCTTGCCCACGGCTTCGACGATTTCCTGCGTCGTCTCCGGTTCCAGCGCCAAGTAATTCCCCTTCTCGGTGGTGCGGATAGCGTTGCGCACCAGGTCTTCGATCTCTGGATCAAGCAGATACACCGCCATCGTGTTGGAATGCCCCGCATACTTATGCGTGATGTAACGCTTGAGGCCCGAGCGAATATGCTCGGTGAGCATCAGGGTATTGCGTTCGACCTCCGCCCACTGCGCCAAGGTGGAGAAGATGGTCTTGAGGTCGCGGATCGCGATTTCTTCCTGGATCAAGCGCTGGAAAATCTCGGAGAGCTGCAGCACCGTGATGACCTTGGGAACCAGCTCTTTGACCAGCGCCGGGTGGCTCTTTTCAAGTTCATTCAGGATGTTCTGGATCTCCTGCAGACCCAAGAATTCGTGGGCGTGCTTGCGCAAGATATAGCTGAGATGGAGGATCAGGTATTCGGCGATATCCCACATCCTAAAACCCGCCTGCACGGCGACGTCCTTAAACTCTTCGTTGATCCAGGTCACGATGGAACCGTCGATGGGATGGATGGTCTCGGTGCCCTCGATGTTGAACAGGGAAAGCTGCTCCAAGGGCTCTCCGACCAGGATGCAGCCGCGGTAAACGCGGCCCTTGGCGACGGGCACCTCGTTGATGTTGATCACGTAGCTCTCGGGCTCCATGTCGACGTTCTGTCCGCGCACCTGGATGCCGGGAAAATTCACGCCCAATTCATAATACAAACCGTGACGCAGCAGAGGGATCAATTCGTTGATGAAGCGCCCGCCATCCTGGCTGTCGTCGACAAAGGGAATGATGGCCTCGCCGACCTCCAAGGAAATCGGGGCGGGCATGATGAAGGGCAGCACGTCCCCGTGCTTCTCGACGGCGCGCTTGACGATTTCTTCCTTGGGCACGTCGGCGATTTCCTGGGCCTCCTCGGTCTTGCCTCTCTTCAGATAGTAGGCGGTTGTCGCCAAAACTCCCGAGAGAATGAGGAAGGGAATTTTCGGAAGTCCCGGCAAGCGACGCGGGTAACGACCACGCCGGCGGCGATGGAGATCACCAAGGCGGGGATCATCGAGACCAAGCCGTCACCGATGGACAGCAGCGAGTAGGTTTGTACCGCCTTGACCAAGGGCATGTCGCGGAGCATGACGCCGATGATGAAACCGCCGATCAGGTTGATCAGCGTGATGATGATGCCGGCGATGGCGTCTCCCTTGACGAACTTCATGGCTCCATCCATGGCGCCGTACATCTGGGATTCGCGCTGCAGGATTTCGCGGCGTTCCATGGCCTGCTCCATGTTGATGATGCCGGCCCGCAAGTCGGCGTCGATACTCATCTGTTTGCCGGGCATGGCGTCCAAGGTAAAACGGGCGCCGACTTCGGAGACGCGTTCCGCGCCTTTCGCGATGACGATGAAGTTGACCAAGGTGATGATCAAGAAAATGACGATACCGACGACCATCGACTTCATCGAGGTGCCGCCCAAGACGAAACTACCGAAGGCCTGGATGACCTCTCCGGCGTGGCCTTGCGAAAGGATGAGGCGCGTGGAGGAGATATTCAGCGCCAACCGGAAAATGGTCGTGATCAATAACAGGGTTGGAAACGACGCGATCTTGAGGGCATCGGAAATATACAAGGCCACCAACAAGATCAGGATTCCGATCGTGATATTGACGGTCAGCAGGATGTCGATGAGCCAAGTCGGAAGAGGGATGATGATCATCCCGATGACGGCCACTACCAGGAGTGCTAGAACGACGTCGCTGTACTTGGCGATCAGGTCGTTGATGCTGCCGAGTTTAAATTTCTCCACGGGCTCACCCCTTTTTAGGTGGGCCAACCCCTTGGCCCACTAGGTTCGATATTCGGCGTTTATTTTGACATAGGGGTAGCCGAGATCACTAGTCCAAACTTTGGACTCACCCTTCCCCCCTTTAAGATCGATCAAAACCCTAAAACTTTGGTTTTTCATGACTTTATGGGCTTTCGCCTCTTGAGAGACGGGGGTCGGAAGGCCGTTTAAGACCAAGGCTACCGAATCGTAGAAAATATCGACACGGGAGGTATCAAAGGTTTCGCCCGAATAGCCGGCCGCCGCAAAAACTCGCCCCCAATTGGGGTCTTTTCCGAAAAAAGAGGTCTTCACCAAGGGCGAACGGGCGATGCAATAGGCGATATGCTTGGCGGAATCGGCATTCTTGGCGCCCTTCACGTGGACCTCGACGACCACGGTGGCCCCTTCCCCGTCCTGCACCATCATCCATGCCAGTTTGGAACAGACTTCCTGGAGGGCGCCCTCAAAGGCGCGCCATGACGCGGTTCCCGGCTTCACCGAGATCCCAGAGGCCCCGCTAGCGAGGAGAACGGCCGTGTCATTGGTCGACGTATCGCCATCGACGGAAATAGAATTAAAAGTCGCTTCGACAACCTTGCCGAAAGCTTTCTTCATCGCCGCGATGGGAAGATCCAAGTCGGTAAAGATGTAGGCGAGCATGGTAGCCATGTGAGGCTCGATCATTCCGGCACCCTTGGCGAAACCCGCCAAAGTGAAGGTTTTGCCGCCGATTTTGCCCCGCACCGCGTGCATCTTGGGAAAGGCATCGGTGGTCATGATGGCGTGGGCGGCCGCGGAAAAATTGCCTGGGGCCAGGGCCTTCGTCGCCGCGGGGAGAGCTCGGATGATTTTGGCGACATCGAGCTGGACGCCGATCTTCCCCGTGGAACTGACCAAAACTTCGCTTTTGGAACAACCCAATTGCTTCGCCGCGGCGGCTGCCGTGGTCAGGGCATTTTTGAGCCCCTTGGGGCCCGTTGCGGCGTTCGCGTTCCCGGAATTCACGACGATGGCCCGCAGCTTACCCTTGCCGATAACCGATTGTCCCTGAAGGACCGGCGCGGCCTTCAAAAGATTGGTGGTGAAGGTGGCCACCGCCTTGACGGGCCTATCCGCGACGATGAGGGCTAAATCGGGCTTTTTCGTCTGTTTGATGCCGGCGACGGCGCCGGAAAATTGAAAACCGGGGATTTGAATCAAGGGGGGATTCTTTTTCATATTCGTTTTTCAGGAAATCCTTAAGTGCCGTGGCACTTTTTAAACTTCTTCCCGCTTCCGCAGGGACAGAGATCGTTGCGGCCCACCTTGGGCTCGTTGCGCTGGACGGCTCCGGTCGGAGGCGGCGCTGCTTGAGGCGAGGGGCGCCCCATCCCCGGCAGCGGCGCACCTGGCAAGGCGCGGGCAGCGGGCGCCGTCGCGGGACGAACGCCTTCTTTCGGCTCGGAGGCGGTCGCGAAACTGCGGCTCATGGTCATGGGCTGGGCCCGCTGGAATTGCTGGATGGGAACGGTATTGCTCTGTTCGACCTCGACGCGGAAAAGCTTTTGCAGCACGTCGGCCGTGAAGGTCTGCATCATCTGCTCGAACATCGAGAAACCTTCGCGCTTGTACTCGACGATGGGATCCTTCTGCGCATAACCGCGCAGCCCGATGCCTTCTCGCAAGTGATCCATGCTGAGGAGGTGGTCTTTCCAGAGGTTATCGATGGTCTGGAGCATCAAGACCTTTTCGACGTGGCGCATGAGTTCAGGGCCGATGCGCTTCTCTTTGGCCTCGTAAAAATCCAGGGCCTGGTTGTAGGTCCATTCGCCGATGCCATCGGCGGTAGCGTCTTGCGCCTCGAGTTCCTTGGGATCGGCATGGATGTCGAAAATCTGGAAGACTCTTTCGGACAATCCCGCCTTGTCGAAATCTTCCCCGCGCCCGGGGGCGAATTCTTGGGAAATCGTGTCGGCCGTCAGATCGACCATGTCGAGCGCCTTGTCGCGCAGCCCCTCGCCTTTCAGGATCTCCTTGCGGAGGCTGTAGACGGTCTTGCGCTGCTGGTTCATGACGTCGTCGAACTCGATCAAATTTTTACGGATATTAAAATTGTGCTCTTCGACCTTCTTCTGGGCATTGGCGATGGCCTTGGTGATCCAGGGATGGAAGATGGGCTCGTTCTCGTCCATCTTCAAACGGTCCATCATCCGCGAGATGCGGTCGGAGCCGAAGATGCGCATCAGGTCGTCTTCGAGAGAAATATAAAATTGGCTCTCGCCGGGATCGCCTTGGCGACCGGCGCGTCCGCGCAGCTGGTTGTCGATGCGGCGGCTCTCGTGGCGTTCGGTGCCCAGGATGAAAAGGCCGCCCGCCTGGAGCACCTTTTGCTTTTCTTCATCGCAAGACCCGCGGAACTCTTCGAGGGCCTTTTGGTATTCTTCCTCGCCGGCCTCGGGGCCGACCTTCGCGCGCGCCAGAAACTCGGGATTGCCGCCGAGCAAAATATCGGTACCACGGCCGGCCATGTTGGTCGAGATGGTCACCGCGCCGTAGCGGCCCGCCTGGGCAACGATCTCGGCTTCCTTGTCGTTCTGCTTGGCGTTCAAGACGTGATGCGCAATCCCGCGACGGCGCAACATCCCCGCCAGCACTTCAGATTTTTCGATGGAGATGGTGCCGACTAAAACCGGTTGGCCCTGCTGGTGCAGCTCAAGGATGCGCTCGATGACGGCGTTGAACTTGATGCGCTCGTTCTTGTAGATCAGGTCGCCCTCGTCCTTGCGAACCATGTTGCGGTTCGTGGGGATGATCATGACCTCGAGGTTGTAGATCTTCGCGAATTCGCCGGCCTCGGTGTCGGCCGTTCCGGTCATGCCCGCGAGCTTATTGAACATGCGGAAGTAATTCTGGAAAGTGATGGTCGCCAGCGTCTGGTTCTCGTTCTCGACCTGGACGCCCTCTTTCGCCTCGACGGCCTGATGCAAGCCGTCGCTCCAGCGGCGGCCGGGCATGAGGCGTCCGGTGAACTCGTCGACGATGATGACTTCGCCGTCCTTCACGACGTAATCGACGTCCAGCTTGAAGAGGACGTGCGCCTTCAGCGCTTGATTGACGTGGTGCAGAACCTCGATCTGGTTGGGGTCGTAGAGATTCTCGATGTTGAGCAGCTTTTCGACGTGGGCCACGCCATCCTCGGTGAGGATGGCGCTGCGGGCCTTCTCGTCGACGGTGTAATCCGTCTCTTTTTGGAGGTTGGGAATGATCGTATTGATCCGGTAATACTTGTCGGTGGAATCCTCGGAGGGACCCGAGATGATCAGGGGGGTCCGCGCCTCGTCGATCAAGATGGAGTCGACTTCGTCGACGATGGAGTAGTTCAACTCGCGCTGCACCATCTGCTCGAGGCTGAACTTCATGTTGTCGCGCAGGTAATCGAAACCGAATTCGTTGTTGGTGCCGTAGGTGATGTCGGCCGCATAGGCCTCGCGGCGCTGATTGTCGTCGAGACCGTGGACGATGACGCCCACCGACATGCCGAGGTAATTATACAGACGGCCCATCCAGGCGGAGTCGCGGCGGGCGAGATAGTCGTTGACGGTCACGACATAGACGCCCTTGCTCTCGAGGGCGTTGAGGTAGACGGGAAGCGTCGCGACGAGGGTCTTGCCTTCACCGGTTTTCATTTCGGCGATTTTGCCATTGTGCAAAACCATGCCGCCGATCAACTGAGTGTCGAAATGCCGCATGCCGAGGACCCGGCGGCCGGCCTCGCGCACCGTCGCGAAGGCCTCGGGGAGCAAATCGTCGAGTGTTTCGCCCTTCTGCAGGCGCTCGCGGAAGCGCGCGGTTTGTCCCTTCAATTCCTCTTCGCTCATCGCTTTAAAGCGGGCTTCGAGATCGTTGATTTGCTGGACGATGGGGCGCAGCTTTTTGAGCTCGCGATCGTTCTTGGTACCGAAGACTTTCTTGGCGATGGCCTGAAGCATGGGGTCCCTTGCTATGTGAGTGAGGGAGGAAAGTCAAATGGTGATGCAGGAGGAAAAACGCAAGAAGGGCGCGGAAATTATTCGAAGATATATTTCATCGGATCGGTGGGAATGCCGTCGACATGGACCTCGTAATGGAGGTGAGGGCCCGTCGAAGAACCGGTGCTGCCCACGGCTGAAATCTTGCTGCCGCGCTCGACATGATCGCCTTCGTGGACGAAGAGCTCGGAGTTATGGCCGTAGAGGGTGCTGATCCCGTAGCCGTGGTCGATGATGACGGCATTGCCGTAACCGCCCTTATATCCGGCGAAGACAATCGTCCCCTCGGAAGGAGCGAAAACCGGGCTGCCGATGGGCGAAGCGATGTCGATGCCCTTATGCATCTTCACGCCCTCGCCCCATGGCGAGAAACGAAAGCCGAAATTGGAAGTGACCCAACCGTGGACCGGCCACAGCGAGGGAGTCGAAGCCCAGAAAGAAATGCGGTCTTCGTTGGCCTCGTAGACTTCGTTCACCCGCTCTTCGAGATTGATCGCGAATTCCGCCATCTCATCGAGCTTCAGGTTCATCTTTTCGTAGAATTGTTCATCAAACTTGCCGGCTCTCCAGTCGCGGGCCAGGGAACGGGACGACAGCTTGGGCAGGTTGTTCACGCGGTTGAGGAATTCCCCGAGATTTTCCTGTTCGGAAATGGGACCCACGCCCTTATTGAGCTTGCCGGACTCCACCCCAATGGAGCCCTCGAGCTTTTCGGTGAACTTTTCGATGCGTTTGATGGTGCCTTCCATGGCCCCTATCTTGGAAACCAACTCGGCCTTTTCTTGCTCCAGTTGGGCGATGGTGGTGGATTCCCCTTTTAGGTTTTTACCCCGGTAAAAGAGGAAACCCCAGGTCATCACGGAAGAAAATACCAAGAAAACCGCAAAAAGCCCGCCCAAAAGTCGCAGGCTGGTGTTGGACACGGTCAGGGTGCGGCTACCGAAGCCGTCGGCGTCAAACAGAACCAAATTGGTGTTTTTACGATTCAAACGCTTCCCTCGAAACCTTGAATGGAGTGGACCTTAGTATCATCGGCGGATATCGCCGAAGGTGGCCTCAAAAATTGGTTTTTCTTAAGTCGGGGGAACCGTAGCAGAGGGGGGTTTTTGAAGTCAAGGCATTTGGCCCGAATGAAAACTTAAGCAATTTCATCAACTTGCAGAATAATGACCGTGATATTGTCATCTCCACCCCGGCTGTTGGCCGAGTTGACCAGCTTCTCGCAGGCCTCTTGGAGGTCGTATTTTTCGACCGTTTCTTCGATCTCACGGTCCTCGACCAGGTTGGATAGGCCGTCGGAACAGAGCAAAAGCTTGTCGCCGTGCTTCATTTCTTTGCAAAGGAGGTCGATATCGACCTCCTCTTGGTAGCCCACGGAGCGGGTAATGATGTTTTTTAGCTTATGGCCCCGGGCATCGCTGGCGGAAATCATGCCGGCCTTGACCTGCTCGCTGACCAGGGAATGGTCTTCGGTGACCTGCTCTATCTTACCCGACCGAATCAGGTAGGCCCGGGAATCCCCGACATTGGCTATATATAGTTGGGGGGAGGCGAAAAGAGCCGCCACGGCGGTGGTTCCCATGCCCCGGAGGTTCTCGTCGAACATGGCCTGGTCGTGAATCCGGCGGCCGGCCTCTTGGATCGCATGCTTTAATTGATTTCCGGGATTGGAATCCTCTTCGTTGACACCCCGAATCTGGGTGGCATCGGGATCGAAACGCAGGGCACGGACCACCTCTTCGACGGTCGTGACCGCTAATTTCGAGGCATACTCCCCACCCAAATGGCCGCCCATTCCGTCCGCCACCATATAAAGGCCCATATCGTCATTGATCAGATAGGAATCCTCATTTTGCTGACGCTTCATGCCGACGTTGGAGATGCCGTAAGATTCGATTTTCATGAAAATTCTGCCTAATCCGCGTTCTTAATCCCGAGGTCGAGTCTTTTAACGTAAACGATGGCGACGATTATATGCAAGCGCCTAATACATGGCAAATTTCAACTTCCGCCTATCGCCATTTCTTGAATCGCCAGAGTCGGTGCCCCCACATTGCCGTTAAAACGATGCCGGGAACCGATAGCGCGGATATCGGACATCATCCGATGAAGGTTGCCGGCTAAGGCCAGCTTTTTGACCG
>JAIOPF010000059.1 GCA_021414045.1 Deltaproteobacteria bacterium
ATTGGCATCTTTTTCCCATATTCCCCGATAAATTCCTCGCCCCACAGGATCCTTCCTGGCGTCGTCGATTGGTTCAAGCCCCCTTTCCCGGGGATTTATGGAAAAAATTGGCGGCTTGCCCCCTCCATTACAGGAAACACGACAGCTACTCGGCTCCTTAGTGCCGTCCTTTTTTAGGGATGAACGGGGCGCCTTGGCCCTGGAAAAAATTCCCGCGAAATCCTATTCCGAATTCCATGCTTGGCTGTCCCATCAGGCGGAAATGAATGATGGTAAGAGCTTTCGAGATCCCTACCGGGACCTGCTGGAAGACAGGGAATTCGCTCCCTTGCTGCGTGCCATTTATGAGGGAAATGCTTCCCCCAGCCTCACGAGCCTCGCGAATCAATTTGAAGACACCTTCATTCGGATCGATCCCGACCGTTTCGTTTCCGAGCGTTTCTCCTCGCGCGAAGGGAGAAGCCGTCTTCGCCACCTTTTGTCCGGAAAGGGCGCCTCAAATCCCGGCATCGCCGCTGACCTGGCGAAATCCGTTGCCCGCGTCGCCGAACAGGAAAAGACCGCCAGCGAATTGGAAATCCATTGGGTGACGGGAAAGATCTCCCTTTGGAATTATTGGAACCTGGGATTGAGTCCGAAGGATATCGGTGACGCGGCCGACGGCGCCGTTGGTATCCTGAATTCCTCCGATTTTTTCTTCGACCAGCAAGACCTGAGGGCGAATAAGGAAGGGCTTCAGTGGGAATTCGTCTCCTTATTGGAGGATCCACAAACCGGCCTCCCGGCCCTTTCGCCCGAAGAATTCCAAAAATACCTGAGCTGTTCGTCGCAAAGGCCTTCCGCGATTCCTTCGAGCCGGCTCCAATCCTTAGCTTCCGAACTCATCGTAGTCCTAGCCAACAATCGATATTGGGACGGGGCCAAGGTTCCCGACCAAGCGGGCGCCATGCGAGTCCGGGCCTTGCGCGAGATCCGGGAGATTTTTCAACTTGCGGGCCAAGTGGACAGCCCGGAAACCCTTCAAGTCTTGAACGAAAGACTGAGAAACTATTTTCAGGGCAGCCTCGGCGAGGGTGATTTGGGAGATAAGATAAGGCACTTGGCCATCGGCCATGGCTGGGAGGAGTTATTTCAAGACCTTCCTGGAGAACAACGGAAGGCCTTTCAAGATTTTAAAAGACTTTCGGATTCCTATCATTTTTCGGCGGAAATGGGAGAAACGCTCCGTTTCGAATTTCCGCAAGGGCCTGCCGGGGAACTCGCGCAGGGACTGGATTCCGCCAAGCACCAGCTTTGGTATCAATACAAGCAGCACAAGGCCTTGTCTCGAGGCCTTTCCCAAATCGCCAAGCACGGGGCGGACCAGGGAGATATCCAAGATATCGAACATGGGGCCCGCTTCTTCGATCATCTAATCGAGTCTTTGCACACGGGAGCCTTGACCCAAAAGAAGGCCGGGGACATTCAAGATTTCCTCTATGAGGCCTTCCGACCGGGAGGTGTTTTGTCCAAGGCCTACCAAGCCGCGGAAATGGATGGCGGGGAGCAGCTGCTCTCTCTGGTTCAAACCTGCCTCGAAATGGTCGCCATCGCGGCGGCGACCGAGGGCTTGGGACTAAGCGGCGAATTGGCCGAAGTTGGGCAGGGTCTCAACAGGATTTCCCGCATGGAATCCTTCGCGCAGGGGGCTTGGGTCGGCTTTGGGCGTGGCGCAACGCTTAGCCTCTCGGAAAACGCCCTCGCGGTGGCCAGTGGAGAGGTTCGCCAAGGTCCTGAAACGCTTTCTAGCTGGGTTAAAGATGCCGTGGCTACCGGAGGGGCCATGAGCTTGAGCAACGGAGTTCAAAGAACCTTCTTGCAGCAACCTCAAGTTCAACAAGGCCTGATGCAAAACCTGATCGCACGCTACTCGCGGGGCGTTTGGAAGGCCGCTAGACATTTTTCAGCGGATACCGCTCTGGAATTCACCGAGGAGGCATTGGATCAATACTCCCGACGGGTCTTGGACGGAAACACCCAGGCTTTGAGTCGGGCGGAATTGGAGGAAACTTTCGCCGTCACTTTAGCCGGTGGCGGACTTCAGCAGGGCGTGCAAGGCGGTTTGAACCATGGCTTCGCGTTTGATCCCATCTATCCGCCCATATTGAAAGCCGCGGGAGGACTATGCGTCTGGGCGCTCCCCGCAATTCAGAATGATGGAAATGGCGATTCGCTTGCCAGTCTATTCCTAGGCCTTGCCTCCGCGGGAATGATCGCCATGACAGGAGAAATGGGTCGAGGAGAAAAGGCCGGCGAAGACGAAATCGACGTTAGATTCCAAGCCTATTTAGCTCAGGATCCCAATTTAAGAGGAGAATTGGAAAGCGGTTCCCTCACCGAGACGCAGCTGAGGCCCTACTTGGAAAGGCATGCCGCCCTGCGCGGCCACTCCGCGGATATCGCCAAATTCGATTCCATCGCCATGCAGGGGCTAACCGAGGGGCTCAAGGCCTTTCGTTCGCTTCCGTGGACGCCGGAGATGAAAGTCCAGGCCCTCGCCATCCTGCTCGAAGCTTGGGCCAAGGACCGGAAGGAAGCCCCGGACTATTTCGAAAAAATTTATGGAGTGTTTGTCGAATGTCAACTTCGCTTGGGCGATTTAAATTGGGACGAGACCAGAAAATATGAATTTCTTCGCCACATCGCCGCCCATGGAGATTCCAACCTCGTCTATACTTTTGAAATCATCGCGAATGTACTCCAAAGGAATTCCCAGGATTGGACCACCGAAGGGATGGCTTCGATCTTCCCTGGGGAATCAAGAGGGGATGGAATACCTTTTTGAGCGAATCATCCCTATGCTCACCCAATTTGGGACTTCCCTGAGACAGAGTTTTGTTCTCGATGGTATCGCGTCCTATTTGTCCACCATGGAGGGGAAATCCTTGGAGACATTCGCCTCTCACTTAATCTTTTTGCGGGAATTGATTCAAAAGGGCCCTAACCATTATTGGCTCATCCGAGAATTGTCGAAATCGAGGGAAGAGGGATTCTTGCCCGACGACACCGTCGGGCTTTTTGCCGCGAAGCGGGAGATCGAAAGCTACCTAGCGGCCAATGGCGGCTTTTCTCACGAGGCCTTCCAAAAATATCACATCACGCGAAGCCTGGAAGGCGACCGGCATTTTTTCCTCATTCAGGACAAGGAAACCCAAGACTCCGAGGACCCGATCGAAGTGAAGGTGGAGGCGCCGTTTATCGAGGACCCCGGTTATTTTCTCCTGTAGCGGCGGTGGGTGCTTGGGCCGCACAAGAGGTTTCTTCGGGATGGGCATGGGGAATAGGCCTATTGGGAGCGTTCGCCGCGGGTATCACGGGAATCATCCGAGTCCACCGCCGCGATGCCTCCAAGTTGTGGCGCGAGCTGGACGACGCCACGAGGGGACGATTTGAGATGGCCGTCGAGCAAAATAATGAAATACTCCTGAAACTGGTCAACTCGGGCTTATCTCAAGTCCACCTGCTCGAGTATTTCAAGCGGCATGCGGAGGTGCTTCCCAAAATCAAGGCTTGGCAAATGCAAACCTTGGCCGCCTTTTCCCATCTCGACAGGGCTTTCGAGGCATTCTCGCGGATTCCGTGGAACTCTCACTGGAAGTTCACTTTATTGATCGCCTCGCTGGACGCCTACGTCGATGGCGCACAAGAAAATCTCGGCCATTTTCAGGAACTATATCCGAATTTTTTGACTTGTTACCGATCCTTGGGAAAGTTTGGTTGGAGTGAAGCGCGTAAATTCCAATTTCTCCTCCACAGCCTTCGGGTCTCCGAGGAGTTCGCCGCGTCGGCCTACGAAAAGATTTCCGATTTTATTGAAGAAAAAATTCCCGTTTGGGGGGCGGCGGAAACCGCTCGTTTCGTCGAAAGGATAGGCAAAGGGACGGTCAGGCATTACGTGAATTTCGATGCCCTGCTCGGCCTCATGAAGTATTGGCGGGACTTGGGAATTTCCGAAATGGAACAAAGGGAGATCGTCTATCGAGTTCTAGAAAAAACCGGGGAAACCATCGAGCCCGCTCTCTCGGTATTGGAGTTTCAATCCGAAAGGCTGACTCCCGAAACGTTTTCCTTGGTGCTGCGAATTTTGCTGGCAAGGGGAGAGTCCGAGGAATTCTATAATAACCTTCATGAATATTTGGAAACCCTTGAGGGGCTCCCCGTCGAATACACCCGGGCTCACCTCAATTTTATTGCGGACCTCGCGGAAAACTTCCCTTTGGGCGCGGCGATGGGAGACTTGGCGCGAGCGAGGAAATTACACCATCCACCGAACGCGTGGTTGCAGACCGTCCTCCCCGACCTTCCTGATGAATTAGCCTTGGTGAGAGGGGAAGTCTTACGTTTTTTCGAGACGACGGGCACCTTCGCTCTTGAGGCTTTCTTGCAATACGACATTACCCGCAGCGAGGAGGGCGGTAAGCACTATTTTCGGATCACCCGCAAGGATGGATCTAGCGCATCGGATCCCGAAGAAATTAAAGTATTGGCTCCCTTCATCCAAGATCCCGCGTATTTTAAGTTGATCTTGAAACATCTCGATTTGGCCAATAGCGGACGGCTTAAAAGGCGTTCTCAAAGCCAGGGCCATTTTTATCCCTTGGATCCCATCGATTTGTTGGTTCTTGAGAATCTAGGCGACCTTACGCTGCTCAAGCTGGCTGTGCTCCTATTCCATTATCACCAAGCCCAAGACCCTCAATGGAACGGCTTGGATCCGAGGGCATGGGTGGAAGAACAAGAAAGAATGCCTCCGAGGTAAATCGAGAGGGCCTATTTGGAAACAGGGAGGCGGGCGCCGAATCTCGGGAAGAGGGGAGCCTTGCTTTGAAAGCGGGGTTTCTCTGCCCCAGTCATCCCGACAAAACCCTAGACAACTCGGGGGCTTGTCTTTATAAACCCTGAGGAATATGAAACCCGAAAATATCTTGCGAATGTTTCAAGACACGGCCGAGCGTCGTGGCGAGGAGGCCTGTCTCCGTTATAAACAGGGCGGAATTTGGCGGGCTCTCAGCTGGACGGAGTGCCTCGCCCAAATCAAGCATCTCGCTGAATCCCTGAAGAAATTGGGAGTCAAAAGCGGCGATCGCGTCGCTATCCTTTCCAATACCCGTTACGAATGGACCCTGTTGGACATAGCGATTTTGTCCCTGGGGGCGGTGACGGTTCCCATTTATCACAGTTCGATGTCGGACGAGATCCAGCATATCCTCAACGACAGCGGCGCCAAGGTCATCTTCGCCGAAAATTCGACTCAGCTCGAAAAAGTGCTCAAAGCGCGCGGCTCCTTAAGTGCCCTAGAAAGGATAGTCCTCCTCGACGGCAGGGTCTTGGGCGATGGGATCCTGAACTTTGAAGAGTTCAAGGCCTTGGGGCAGGGGCTTGAGAGTGATTTTGGGGTGCGCGTCCGCCAGATCGGCTTAGAAGATCTGGCCACGCTGGTTTACACCTCGGGGACGACGGGGCCGCCCAAAGGCGTCATCAACTCAAGGTGGGTTTTACCCACGCCTACGCGGAGAGCATCGATAAGCTCCTGATGGATTTGGCTGAGATCAAGCCTCATTTCATGATCAGCGTGCCCCGTATTTTCGAGAAAATCTATACCAAGATCATGAACGACGTCGAAAACGGGTCTTCCTTCAAGCGCAATATTTTCGCCTGGGCCTTAGAAGTCGGCAAAGAGCGCTCTGACTACATTCTGAAAGAAAAGCCCATCCCCATGGGCTTAAAGATGCGCTATTCAGTGGCGACCCAAATGGTTTTTTCCAAGCTGCAGAAGAAGCTGGGCGGACGGATTCGCTTTTTCGTTTCCGGCGGCGCGCCCCTTTCGAAAGAGATCGCCGAATTTTTCCACGCCTCCGGTATCCTGATTCTCGAGGGCTACGGCCTCACCGAAACCACCGCCGCGATCAACCTCAATTTGCCGCATTTGATGAAATTTGGCAGCGTCGGCAAACCGCTTCCGCTCATTGAGGAAAAAATCGCCGCCGACGGAGAGATCCTCGCGCGAGGGCCGATGATCACCAAGGGCTACTGGAATAACCCCAAGGCCACCGCCGATGCCATCGACGCCGAAGGCTGGTTCCATACAGGCGACATCGGCGAATTCGACGAGCAGGGCATGCTCCGGATCACCGACCGCAAGAAAGATATTATCGTAACGGCCGGCGGCAAGAACGTCGCACCGCAAAACATCGAAAATCTCATGAAGGGCCGGCCCATTTTCAGTCAGGTCGTGGTTCATGGGGACCGTCGCAAATACCTTACGGCCCTCGTCACCCTGAACGCCGACGAGATCAAGATCAAAGCCACCGAGTGGGGAATTACATTTGAAAGCTACTCCCAACTCGTTCAAGATCCCAAAGTCTACGATTGGGTGAAGCGGGTGGACGTTATAAAGATTTATTCGACAGTCTCTATAGTGAGTGACGGGAACCTTTATCCAAACATAGGAGGATACAGTGGAACAACAAGGACAACCTCAAAATACGGGCGGGAGCGGTGGTACCGGATTAGCTCCCAATGTGGCTTCGCTTCTTTGCTACCTCTGCACCTGGGTGACCGGCCTCATCTTCATCCTGATCGAGAAGGACAACAAAGACGTGAAGTTTCACGCCTGGCAGGCCCTTTTCCTCGGTATCGCGGTCTTCGCCGCCTATATCGTCATCATGGTCATCGGGTTCATCCCCTATGTCGGCATGATCGCGATTGTCCTGAATCTCGTAGTTTGGGTTGGATTCCTCGTGGTTTGGATCATGGCGATGGTCAAGGCCTATCAAGGTCAAAGATGGGTTATTCCCGTCATTGGTCCCATGGCCGAACAGCAAGCCAATAAGTAATCCCTGAAAAGGCGGCTCGGATGCTTCGAAATCGTTGGATTTTGGGGGTCGGGGTTCCGTTCGCCTTCGTGGCGGTGATTCCTTTCGCTTGGATAGAAAAATTGCCACTTTGCATGTTTCACCAGCTGACCGGCTGGGATTGTCCGGGTTGCGGTTTAACCCGGGCGATGGTGGCGATGTTCCATGGCCAATGGCTTAGGGCGCTAGAATTCAACGCCTTGGCCCCCGTCGTCGCCTTGTATTTGGTGATTTATGCCGGCGATGGGATTTATACGCAGTGGAGGGGGAGCCGGCCAAATTGGGCCACTCCTCAAGGTTCCAAAATCATTACCTGGCTATTTGGAGTCCTAGCCTTCGGCCAGTGGGGCTATAAATCCGGGCTTCATTTCATCAATCTGTACTTTAATTGAAGGAGAGGACATGTCGACCCCTAAAGAAATCTTTGAAGAGAAAATCCCCGCGAAGCTGAAAGCCAACGAGGCCAAAATCGCGGGCAACACCGCTGTTTATGAATTCAACCTGACGGGCGACGGCGGCGGAGTCTGGACCATCGATCTTTCCGGAGCCGACAAGAAGGTCGTTGCTGGTTCCACCGGAAACGCCAAGTGCACAGTGACTGTCGCGGCTACCGATTTTTCGGATATCATCGACGGCAAGCTCAACCCCCAGATGGCCTTCATGACCGGCAAACTCAAAGTCGCCGGCGACATGGGATTGGCCCTGAAATTGGGAAGTATCCTGGGATAACCATTTTTGCACCCCGGCTTGACAAGTCCACCTTGCCGAGCCGGGGTTATAAATTTTCTAACCTTAGCACTTCTTGCTTTATACGAGCGTACCAGTAGTCTCCATCGTAAGCGCTCAACCCCACGCTATATTCCTCCTCCCATTCGCAGCTAGGAAGACATCCAAAGAACTTTTCAAGGAAGAGCGCTTTGCTGGAGGATTACGTCGAAATCGGAATGGTATTGCTCATAATAACTTCCCACAGCGGTATACAGAATCATCATAACGACGTCGCTCGCGAGCTTTCGAACCCAAAGCTCCTGATGGACTTCCGGGCCCATTACCAAGGTCAAAAAGGCCCATTCCTTCCCAAATCTTTCCTTATTATGAATTTCATCGACATTGCCTTCCTTATACCGAGGGTCCGAGATCATGTGTTTTCGGACTTCTTCCAGATAAGTATTGCTCGAAATAGGCACGTTTTTAAAAATTCTTACCCCAATATTGACCACCGGTTCTTTGCCTTTGACTGCCATTTTCAGTTCCGATTGATCCTTGTTAATCTTTCTCTTTAATTCCCACTCCGAGCTGGGCGCTTTTAACGTTTTGATAAGTCCATCAACGGGCTCCGCGCGCAGAAGATGGTCGCCGCCGACCCAAAATGAAATTAGGACTAAAAAAAAGAAAGACTTGGATTTCATATTAAATTACCTCCTACTTAAATTTCCAATACCTTCCCGCACACCCGTTTAACCACCAAATTTTTTATCTTGGCCGAAAGATTTGGGCGGGCAAACGTCGGGTTTTCATTTGGGCCACAAAAAAACGAGGACCCTTTCGGGTCCTCGTTCTGCGTTCTACAGTTAATGTAGATATAAAGTCGGACTATTTAATGGGGGCATCGCAAGTCGCGCAATCGGGGGTGAGGAAACAGGTGGTCATGCCATCCGTCAGATAGCCTTCGCACTGAATGTTTCCGTTTCCAGCTATGCTCAGCTTGAGTCCCTTGAATTGATACCGGGTGTCGTTGATATCCAAGCCTTCGGTCGAGAGCTCGGCAACCCATCCCGCAATGGGGTCCACGCCGAAGGAGGCGGCATAATCGCCTTCCACCGTCGAATTCATCTCCTGGGAGATGCAGTTTTCAGGGATAACTTGGATATCCAGAAGGCCGGCCAAGCCGCCTTGATCTTGACAGGACTTCACTTCGGACTTCGTGTGAATGAAGCCGCTGTCGCAGTCGAGGACGGGATTGGCATTCATGGACGAAGCGGCCGTATCCAACTCGTCGCAGTTCGTCACGGCCGACAGGGGAGTCCACAGAGCCGCGATTTCCGCCTGCAGGGTTTGCGAAGCGAGTTCGTAGTCCTGCAGGGTAGCGGGATTTCGAACCTGCTTGCCATCACCGCAACCCGTCATCGTCGCCACGGCGACGATGATGAGAGCGGCCTGCGTCGAGACTCGGGCCCATCGGGGGCTGCGACCGAAGCGGATCATGGTGAAGGAGAGCGCGAGTCCGGCGAGCATCATGCCGAACGCCGTCGTTCCGTGGAGGCCTTTGGAATCCGGATTCAGTGAGCAACCGCCCTGGGATCCGCCTTGGATGCCGTTGTTGTTCAGTTGAGGACCGACGCCCACATCAAGGATGGTGACTTCCGTCACTTCAGGCTGATCCAAGACCGCATCTCCGGTGCTTCCGTCGAGGACGACCGAGAAGAATCTCGAGTCCAGTTCGGAATCGGTGAAAACGGGGATCACGATGGGCTTCGGGAGGCTATCGCCGTCGGCCCAAGTGAGGGTTCCTTCCGCGTTGGTATAGTCCTCGGGGGAAACGGCCGTCCCATTCGAAGTCGAATAATGGACGCTGACGGCGCCGGAAGTGCCGCCATCACGGTTGACGTAGACGATCGCGGAACTCACCGTCTCGTTGAAGGTATAGGTAGCCGCGCTGAAGTGCAGGGAGCCGGCCACGTCGTCGTCGAGGATTTGCACGATCGAAGTGACTTGGCTGCCCAAGCTGGCGCCGCCGGTGAGGTTACCGAGGATCAGGGCGAAGGTCTCGTCGCCTTCCTGCAGGGTGTCTTGGCTGATCTGGAAGGTGACGGCCTTCGGAGTGGTGTCGCCATCGGCGAACTGCACGGTCACCGGGGCCTGCGGGGCGACATAGTCCACGCCGTCCGTCGCGTTACCGGCATTCACCGTCACGTCCGCGCTGACCGCGCCGCTATTGCCGCCGATGCGGGTCACGAAGACTTGCGCGGTGAGGTTGCCTTCGACGAAGGAGTATTGCGGCTGGCTGAATTGCAGCGAACCCGCCACGTCATCATCGGTGATGTGCACGGTGGTGATGGCTTGGCTGCCCAAGCTGGCGCCGCCGGTGAGGTTACCGAGGATCAGGGCGAAGGTCTCGTCGCCTTCCTGCAGGGTGTCTTGGCTGATCTGGA
>JAIOPF010000060.1 GCA_021414045.1 Deltaproteobacteria bacterium
CCGACGCAGGCGCCGACTGGATCGACGTCGCTGTCCTTCGAGTAAACGGCGACCTTGGCTCGGCTGCCGACTTCGCGGGCGACGTTCTTGATATCGACGATGCCCTCGTTGATCTCGGGAACTTCCATCGCGAAGAGCGCGCGGATCAGCGCCGGACTGCGGCGGGACAGGATCAGCTGCGGGCCCTTGGCGCCCTTGCGCAGCTCGAGGAAATAAGCCTGGATTCGCTCTCCGGTCTTGTAGGTCTCGGAAGGAACCTGCTCGGAAACCGGGATGATGGCCTCGGTGCGACCCAGGTCGACGACCATGGTGCCCTTTTCGAAGCGGCGCACGATGCCGGTGATGAGCTCGCCGACGCGGTCTTTGTATTCGTTGAAAATGATGTCGCTCTCGGCCTCGCGGATTTTTTGGATGATGACCTGCTTGGCCGTCTGGGCGGCGATGCGCCCGAACTGGTAAGAATCGATCTTCTCGCCCAACTCGTCGCCCAATTGGGCTTCGGGATCGAGCTTGATCGCGTCGGCGAAGAGAATCTGCAACGACGGCGTTTCGATGGCCTCGACGACGTTGCGGAAGTGGAACAATTCGACCTCGCCCAACTCTTCGTTATATTGGGCCTCGAGCACGGCGTCGTGCCCGTACTTCTTGCGAGCGGCGGACACCATCGCGGTCTCGATCGCGTCGACCAAGATCTCCTTGGGGATTCCCTTGTCGCGCTTCACCTGATCCAAGACGGCATTCAGGTTGATGAACATCGACTTGACGTTTTCTTTCGCCGTTTTCCTTTTACGCGGTGGCATGAGCACCTTCTCCTTTTGCTTAGGCCTTGCGGCCCTTTTTTCTGCCTCGATCCGAGTCGGCCTTCAAGCGTTTCGCTTCCGAGGCAAAATAATCCAAATTCGCTTTCTTAATCCGGTCTAGCTCGATCCGGAACAAATCCTGATCCACCTGAATCTCGATGGCTGACGCTTCGCCCTCGCCTTCGGCCTTGAGCAACTCTCCCTTGAACTTGCGGCGCCCCTCGATGGGCTCTTCGGTCGTCACCTGGACGATGTTCCCCAGCTGAGCCGAGAAATGCGCCAACTTGCTTAGGGGGCGATCCAAGCCGGGGGAGGAAACCTCAAGATGATAACGCCCCTCGACGTTCGCCTCAACATCCAAGACCGGGCCCAGAGCGTGGCTGAAACTTTCGCAGTCCTCGAGGACGATCCCGCCCGCCTTGTCCAAATAGACCCTCAGGACCTTTCCGCCGTGTTCCACGGCGGATTCGACCTTGAGCAGCTCATAACCCATGCTGAGAGCCAGGGGTTCGGCTAAATTCCAAACGCTGTTAAGTTCGCGATCCATGTCACCAAAGCTTTGCCCGGCTCATCGGCACCCGGAATAATTTTAAGCAAAAAAAAAGCGGGCGAAGAAAAATCCAAGCCCACTCAAACGGATGAAGCAAGAACCGGGGCCGCGGCGAAAAAACCTCTTTCGCCGCAAAAGCGGCCATGGCCTTATCACGGGCCAACGCAGGCTGGCAAGTCCTATTTAAGTACTAGGAATATCAGAGGAATTAGCCCCTTCCAGAAGGACGACATATTCCCCCTTCCAAGACCGGAGCGGAATGGTCTCGGGCTTGGGCTGGAGTCTCCCCCGGTAAAACTCCTCGAACTTCTTGGTCATCTCGCGAGCTAAGACCAGGCGACGGGACCCGAAGACCGAATGGGCCTCCTCAAGGAACTTTTGGATGCGATGGGGAGACTCGTAAAAAATCAGGGTGGAGGGAAAGTCCAAGAGCGCCTCGAAACGGCGGCGTCGGGCGGCGCTTTTCGGCGGAAGAAAACCCACGAAATAGAATTTATCGGTGGGCAAGCCGCTTCCCACCAAGGCGTTGATCGCCGCGCAGGGCCCGGGAATCGCCTCCACCTCAAAGCCAGCCGCCAGCACGGCCTCGACTAAACGGTAACCCGGATCCGAAATCAGGGGAGTCCCCGCATCGCTGATCAAGGCGAGGCTCTTGCCTTCTTTCAAGCGTTCCAGAATCGGGGCGACGCGCTTGGTTTCATTATGGTCATGCAGGCTAAATAGCGGCTTCTGGATTTCGTAGGTTTGCAAAAGCTTGAGGGAATGCCGCGTGTCCTCGCAGGCAATGCTGTCCACCGATTTCAGAACCTCGAGGGCCCTAAGCGTAATATCCTTGAGATTTCCAAGGGGTGTGGCGACTAAATAAAGTTTTCCGTTCACAGTTTCACCCGGTAACGGTTGGTGATCGGCATGCGCCAACCGTAACCGAAGGCCTTGCTGGTCACGCGAATTCCCGGTGCGGCCTGCTGACGCTTGTATTCGTTCGCATCCAGGCGGCGCAGGACGTCGGAAACGACCTTTTTCGAAAAACCTTCGGCCACGATTTGCTCGGGGCTGAGTCGACGCTCGATATAGCCTTCGAGAATGGCGTCGAGAACTTCATAGGGAGGCAGATCGTCTTGGTCCTTTTGATCGGGGGCCAGTTCCGCCGAGGGAGGCTTGGTGAAGGTGGCTCGGGGAATCGCCGGAAATATCCGGTTCGCGAGGCGCGACAGACGATAGACGAGCATTTTGGGAACATCCGAGAGCAAGGCGAAGCCCCCCGCCATGTCTCCGTACAGGGTACAATAACCGACGGAAAGCTCCGACTTGTTGCCCGTGGAAAGCAAAAGATACCCTTCACGATTGCTGATCGCCATGAGGACGTTGCCTCGAATACGGGCTTGGATGTTCTGCAGGGCGACGTCGACCTTGCCTTTGCCTTCATATCCCAAAGTTTTTCGGTATTGATCGTAAAGCGGCGCGATCGGATAAACGCGGTATTCGATCTTCAAGGCCGCCGCCAAGGACTTCGCATCGGCCAAGCTGCCAGGGCTGGAAAACTCGGACGGCAAGCTGACCCCAAGCACGTTCTTCGCCCCGAGGGCGCGAACGGCGACCCAGGCGGTGAGCGCGCTGTCGATGCCGCCGGAGAGCCCCACCACCGCCTTCGAGAAGCCGCATTTTCGCATGTAATCGCGCAGGCCCAGGACCAAAGCGTCCAGCACCAAGGATTCCTCGGAGAGCTTTGGGAGACGAATCGGCCTCAAACCATCGAGATCGACGACTTGAAGGTCTTCCTCGAAGGCCTTCAACTGCCGGAGCACCTTCCCCGCCTCGTTCAGCACCAAGGACTGCCCGTCGAAGACGAGGTCGTCGTTGCCGCCGACTAAATTCACGTAGACGAGGGGAACCCGGTAGCGCAGGGCCTGCCGCTGCAAGAGAGCGCGACGCACGGTTTCCTTCCCCCGCGAATAGGGAGACGCCGAAATATTGACGAGCAGTTTGGCCCCCGCCCTCGCCTGCTGCAGCACGGGATCGATGGGATAGGCCGTTCGTCCCCAAAAAGTGCTATCGTTCCAGATGTCCTCGCAAATGCTAACGCCCAGAGCTTCGCCGGAAAAGAAAAACACCGGAGACTCGATTCCCGGCTCGAAGTATCGGCCTTCATCGAAGACGTCATAGGTCGGCAACAGCATCTTATGCTTAATGCCGAGAACTTTTTTCTTGGAAATCAGGGCCGCCGCATTGGCCAGGGGCTTGCCCTGAGCGGAATTCCGTCGGTCGACGAAACCGACGAGGCAAGCGGGCGAGCTCACCCTGCGAGTCAGGTCCCGAAGCGCGCGAAGGTTGGCTTCGACGAAGTCCGGACGGTCCAAGAGATCCTTCGGGGGATATCCGGTCAGCGTGAGTTCGGGGAAGACGACTAGGTCGGCGCCCCGCGCCGAGGATCGTTTCAGGGCCTCGAGGACCCGTTTTAAGTTTCCCTCGAAATCTCCAATGGTCGTGTTAATCTGGGCTAAGGCGATCTTCATCCGAAAAAAACATAAGCGGAGCCCCGGTGAAAGCAAACAAAAAAAGACAAAAAGCCTTGAACCTAGGCGTGATCACCGGAGGCGGCGACTGCCCAGGCTTGAACGCCGCCATTCGAGCCGTCGTGAAACGGGCCGAGGTCTCGGGCAGCAAGGTCTTCGGCATCCAAGAGGGCTTCAAGGGCCTCTACGAGGGCCATATGCACGCGTTGCGGCCCATCGACGTCGCCGGTATCGTCTCGCGGGGCGGGACGATTCTGGGAACCTCGCGTTTCAATCCGCTGAAAGAAAAAGGCGGCATCTCCCGTATCCGCAAGAACCTCGCCAAGCACCGCATCGACGCCCTGGTCAATATCGGGGGCGAAGGCACCATGCGCTTTTCGCACGAGTTGCACCAACTCGGCATTCCCGTGGTCGGCGTGCCCAAGAC
>JAIOPF010000065.1 GCA_021414045.1 Deltaproteobacteria bacterium
AACGAGGATATTCCCAAGCCTCAAGCGGCGATGCAGGAAATTCTTTGCCGCCGGGTCGAGGATCTTTCTTCCTCCTGCGCCGTGGATGATTTGCTGCCGCTCAGCATCGCGCTTTTCAAGACGCCGGGCATTCGCGACCTAGGCCACTCCGGGCCCTACATGCACAACGGTCAATTCGATTCCCTTGAGGCGATTCTGATGCAGTACTTTCGATTCTCCGCGAAAGCTCGTGAGGGTTCCATGCGGAACGCCCCGCCGGAGTTTCTGGGCATGGCCTTTCGCCAGGATGAAATCCCGAACATCGTGAAGTTCCTGCAATCGCTGAATGAAGATTACGAATGATCCCAGTATTTTTGCCCAGGATTTAATTCCTTCCGACGACTCCGCCGCTGACGATGAGCTTGAAGGCGTCCTCGACCGACATTTCCAGGGGAGTCAGTTTGCGTTCGGGCATCAAGAAAAGAAAACCCGTGGTGGGATTGGGAGTCGTGGGGACGAAGACGTTGAAAACTTTTTCCTCGGTCTTCAGCTGAGTTTCTCCGGAGGCCGCTCCCGTGACGAATCCGATCATGTAGCTTCCTTGCGTCGGAAATTCGACCATGACGACGCGGCGAAAGGTTTTTTCGCTGTCTCCCGCGATCGTATTTAAAAATTGCTTGATGGCCTTATAGATCCCGCGCCCCAAGGGGATGCGGTCGAAAATCTTATCGCCCAGGGCCACCAGTTTTTTTCCCAAATACAACCTGGTGAACATTCCCGTGATCAAGATCACGACCAAGGCCAACAGCAGGCCGATTCCTGGGATATCATGGCCTAGAATCTGTTCGGGATGAAACCGTTGAGGGATGAAGGATCGGGAAAAGTCTTCCGCGGTGAGGATCAAGACCTTGAGCAGCCATATCGTGCCAGCGATGGGAAGCAGGGTTAAGATTCCCGCCATGAAAGATTGTTTGAGAAATTTCTTCAAAGCCCAAGTCCTCCGCCTTTTTAGCGCTCAAATCCATTTAATCAGGTTTTAATGGGATGTCACAATAAATTTACATTATATTGTACAGGGAGTTTCAGTAAGGGCAGACTTCTTATCCGCGAACCGGAGAGTCTGCATTTGCCGGTTTAAAGGAGGGGCCAATGAAACGGAGACTTGGGATCCTGGGAGCATGTCTTTTGCTTTTAGCGGGGAACGCCGCTTTTGGGAAAGAGAACGACTTCCAGCTCTGGACCGAACTGAAACTCAGTCACAGTTTTGGAAAAAGTCCCTGGACCCTGTATTGGGCGACGGAAAACCGCTTCGATAATGACGTCACCAACTACCAGACCTTCAACACCACCATTGGTTTCGATTACAAGATCTTGAAATGGCTTCGTGCCGGTTTTTTTTATCGCTTCGAAAAGGTGGACGGCAAGCCGCGGGAAAACCGAATCTTCCCGCAGTTTGAGGTGGCGAAAGTGCTGGGTCCCGTCGAATTGAGCACCCGCCAACGCTTCGAGATCCGCTTTTTTCCGGATGAGACGAAATTTCGCTATCGTCCGAGATATCGCGTGGGATTTCCGATCAAGACCTCGCCGGTTTCCTTCAAGCCTTACTTCTCCGACGAGCTTTTCTTCGAGCCTGGCTTCGGTGGCTTCGATCAAAACCGTTTCGCCGTCGGGAACGCCTTTGGGTTCATGAAGGACAAGATCACCTTCGATCTCTACTACATGCTGAAGAGTACCGAACAGTCCGGAACCGCCGGTACTCCGAGCGGAACAAATTGGACCCAAGCCCAGGTCCTGGGGACTTCTTTAGGGTTTAAGTTCTAGAATGATGGGGCAGTGGTCGGAACCGTGGACCTGAGGTTGGTGATAGACTTTGCTTACCCTTGGCCGCAGCTCGGGGGTGATGAAGAAATAATCGATTCTCCAACCGATGTTGCGAGGGCGCGCGTCGGAACGGTAAGACCACCAAGAGTAATGCTTGGGGCCGGGTTCCAGCTCGCGAAAAATATCGACGAATCCGCCCGCGATGAATTTGTCAACCCAGGCCCTCTCGATGGGCGTGAAGCCGGTATTGCCCTCGTTTTCTTTGGGACGCGCGAGGTCGATTTCGCGGTGGGCGGTGTTGACGTCCCCGCAAATGATGACGGGTTTTTTCTTTTCGGCGCGGAGGGCCAGGGCGTATTCCATCATCCGGTCGCTGTAGCGCAGTTTGTAGGGCACGCGGCCTAAATCGGGTTGGCCGTTGGGAAAATAACCGGTGATGAGGATGACGTCGTCGAACTCCGCCGCAAGGGTTCTCCCTTCGTCGTCGAATTCCGCGACGCTCAGCCCCTCGGTTACCTTGAGGACCTCGCGTTTGATGTACATCGCCACGCCGCTGTAGCCTCGCATTCCATTGAAACGTTATGGAGACATGATGAAAGCAAACCCACGCCTCCTGTTTTTCCTTAGCTTAGCCTCGGTATTTTGTCTATTCCCGCTCCGGGATTCCGCGGGAAAAGAAGGGAAAAGCATTCCCTTCCATCTGCAGCAAAAGGAGGGTGCCCCCAAGCTGTCTCCCGCGCAATTCTCCGCCAAGGTTGAGTCGCTGATCATGGAGCAGACCAACGCGGCACGGGAAGGCAAGAAGCTTTCGGCTTTGGCGGATGACGAGATCCTGTTCAAGGCCGCTCGGGACCATTCGCAAGACATGTTGCAGCGAAATTACCTTTCCCATTTCAGTCCGGAGAAAAAATCCGTCGTCGATCGCGTCAAAAAATATCAGCCCAAGCTTCAGCGCAGCCTGGGGGAAAATCTTCATACGATTTCCAGCGCCCAGGGCCTGGTTGATCCCGTTGCGGTAGCCGATCAAATGATGGATGACTGGATGCATTCCCCGCCGCACCGCAAGAATATCCTTTCCAAGGACTACGCCTACCTTGGGGTGGGCTGCGCCTCTGACGGCCAGCGCATCTTCTGCACCCAGGTTTTCGGCGGCCCCTCGGGGAAATAAATCCATGTTTTCCGGCATTGACTTCCGGGCTCTCCAACATTAGACGAAAATCCTCTTTTTAACCCTTGTCGATGAGGATTTTCTAAAATGACCCAGGTCCAACCCAAGAGCAAAAATATCGTATGGCATCACGGAAAACTAACCCCTGAAGCCCGTGAGGCGAAATTGGGGCAGAAAGGCGCCGTGGTTTGGTTCACCGGTCTCTCCGCTTCCGGAAAATCCACCGTCGCCCGCGAAGTCGAGTTGGCCTTGGTCGAAAACGGCATCAATGCCTATGTCCTCGACGGCGATAATATCCGCCACGGCCTCAATTCGAACGTGGGATTTTCCCCGGAAGACCGGAAGGAAAACATCCGCCGCATCGGCGAGGTGGCGAAACTGTTTTGCGAGGGCAATGTCGTCACTTTGACCGCCTTCATTTCCCCCTACAAGGCCGACCGTGACTTGGCCCGGAAATTGGTTCCCGCCGGACAATTCTTCGAGATTTTCTGCGATGCCGGCCTCGAGGTATGCGAGCAGCGAGATCCCAAGGGACTTTACAAGAAGGCCCGAGCCGGCGAGATCCCCGAGTTCACAGGGATTTCCGCCCCCTACGAGGCCCCGGATCAGGCCGAGATGGTCTTGAAGACCGGCCAAGAAAGTCTGGAAGAAAGCACCCGTCTAGTCTTGGCATTATTGGCGGAACGTGGAATTATCTCCTTCGAATGAGTCCTGTCGCGATCAATGAAGCTTTAGTCCAATCGCTGGAATCCATCGCGGATCCGCAAGAGCTGATCGGTGAGATTTTTCGCCGTTTCGGGGATCGCGCGGCCATTGGGACCAGCGGGCAATTGACCGGTTGCGTGATGGTCGATTTGGCGGTGAAGGCCGGCGTCAAGCCCAGGGTTTTCACCATCGACACCCTGCGTTTGTTTCCCGAAACCTACGAGCTCTTCGCCGCCGTCGAAAAAAAATATTCCCTCAAGGTCGAAAAAATCCAACCGGAACCGACTAAGCTCAAAGAAATGATCCGCGAGCAAGGCGAGTTCCTTTTCTTCGACAGCAAGGAAAAACAGGAGTTCTGCTGCGACTTGCGCAAGGTCGAGCCCAACGAACGCGTGCTCGGCACCCTCGACGTCTGGCTGACCGGATTGCGATCCGACCAATCGAAGGCGAGGGCGGGGACCAGCCGATTCGAGATCATCCCCCACGGCCCGAACAAACGCCCTATTCTCAAAGTGGCGGCCCTCGTCGATTGGACGGAAGAGAGATTGCGCAAGTACTGCGAGGAGCATCAAGTCCCGGTGCACAAACTGCTGTTTTGGGAAAGGGATGGTTGGCGCTATGAATCCCTGGGTTGCGTCATCTGCACCACGCCGATTGGTCCCTATGAGCCGCGTCGCGCCGGCCGTTGGCGTTGGTTCAACGCCCTGGAAGGCGGCGACAAAGAATGCGGCCTGCATGTCGTGCGCAAAGACGAGGTTTGATTGGCGAATTATTCCGAATGGCTGGCGGTGGCGGAATCCTTGGCGGAAGAAGCTTCCCGCGCGGTTTTGGGTTTCGTCAACAGCTCCTTCGAGACCCGGCATAAATCCGACAATTCTCCCGTCACCGAAGCGGACCTGGCCTCCGACCGAATTTTGCGCGCCGGCTTGGCCCGAGAATTCCCGGATCACGCCGTCCTCACCGAAGAGAACGGCCTCACCGGGAGGGCCGATTCCGAATACGTCTGGTTGATCGATCCGCTCGACGGCACCAAGGCCTTCGCGAAGGGAATCCCCGGTTTTTGCGTCATGGTGGGGCTGCTCAAGGCCGGAAGACCCGTGCTCGGCGTCGTTGTGGATCCCCTGGAGGGTCGCCGTTACAGCGCCGTCCGCGGGGAGGGCGCCACTCAAAGGCAGGGAGGCCTCACCGAAAAGCTTCACGTCTCCTCGCGCAGCGAGCCTTCGGCCATGCCTTTGGTCGTTTCGACCGGCTTTCCCGAAAAGCCTCTGGAAGAGCTGCGGACTTACATCCCAGGACCGCTGCTCGATCCCATCAACAGCGTTGGAATCAAGGTGGGCTTGCTGGTGCGCCAGCTCGCGGATGTCTACGTCAATCACCATCCCGTCAGTTATTGGGACACTTGCGCGCCGCTCGTCATTTTAGAGGAGGCTGGAGGCTCTTTCACCTCGCTCGACGGGCAACCCCTCGACTATACGCTTCGCCCACCCTATGGCCACGGTGTGAAAACGCTCGCCAGCAACGGCCTCCGGCATCGCGAGTGGGTCGAGGCCTTGAAGCACGTTCCCGTATAGGTGTTTATGCCCCGCATCGCCTCACTGCTTCCCAGCGCCACCGAAATCGTCGCCGCCTTGGGTTTTCAAGGAGACTTGGTCGGCCGTTCCCACGAATGCGATTATCCCCAAGGCGTTTCCGCCTTGCCCGCCTTGACGCGCGCGGCATTCAAGGCCGAGGCCTCGAGCCGCGAAATCGACGACAACGTGAAATCGCTTTTGGAGAAGGGGCTTTCTCTCTATGAAGTCGACGTCGAGGTCCTGAAGTCCCTCCGTCCCGAAATCCTCGTCACGCAGTCCCAATGCGAGGTCTGCGCGGTCAGCGAGACCGAATTGCAAAAAGCCTTGGCCCAATGGCTGGATGCTTCGGTGCGAGTGATTTCCCTGAAACCCAATCGCTTGGAAGACGTCTGGCGCGATATTCAAGACGTCGCCAATGCCCTCGGCGCCCCCGAACGCGGCGAGTCTTTGCTTTGTGACCTTCGCGAGCGCGTCGTCGCGGTGAGGAAAAGGGTGGAGACACTCAAGATTTTTCCCCGAGTTGCCTGCATCGAATGGTTGGATCCGTTGATGGCCGCTGGAAATTGGATTCCGGAGTTGGTCGAGACGGCGGGTGGCCGCAACCTGTTCGGAAAGGCCGGCGAGCATTCTCCTTGGATGACTTGGGAGGAATTAAGGGACGGCGACCCCGAAGTCATCGTCTGTCATCGTCTTGATGCCCTGTGGATTTTCGATGGAACGGACTCGACGAGAAATCGCCGTCCTTGAGGCCCATCCTTATTGGAAGGATTTGAGCGCCGTGAAACGCCGACGGGTCTATCTGAGCGACGGCAACCAATACTTCAACCGCTCGGGTCCCCGCTTGGCCGATTCTTTGGAGATTTTGGCCGAGATCCTCCATCCCGAAACCTTCGACTTCGGATATCGGGGACGAGGTTGGGAGGTTTTGGGTTAAGCCGTCTTCAGGTCGGAAGTGCAGAACGCGCAACGCGTGGCGGACAAGGCGATGGAAGACTGGCAATAGGGACAGGGCTTCGTTGTCGGCACGGCTTCGCCCTGACGCCGCAATTGGTTGATGCTCTTGACCATCAGAAAAACCGCCATGGTCACGATCAAGAAAATGACGACGTTATTGGCGAAATTTCCGTAGTTCCAGGTGATCGCCCCGGCTTTCTTGGCTTCGATCACCGAAGAATAGGGGCCGGCAGGATTGCCCGCGTGGAGCGTCAAATAAAGATTCGAAAAATCGATTTTCCCGGTGATCATGCTGATGGGAGGCATGATCAGGTCGTCGACCAAGGAAGCGACGATCTTTCCAAAGGCCGCTCCGATGACGACGCCGACCGCGAGGTCGATGGCATTTCCTTTTACCGCGAATTCCTTAAATTCTTGGACGATGCTCATGAGAACCTCCGGCATTCATTTGGCTGCTGGGAATGAGAGCTAAATTTAAGGGTTGGAAGTGGCGAAGTCTAGAAAAATGCTAGCAGCAGGCTCATCGCCGTGGCCGAGAAAAGCGGGATCACGAGATTGTCGTCCAAGCGTGGAAACACGCGTTCGGAATAGGCGCCGATCAAGCCCGCGACGGGGGCGAAGAGCCAAAGCGGACCGTGAAACGCGGGATTGAGCAGGGGATAGAACAAGCAGACCAAGGTGCAGACGCCGAAAAAGGCGAGGCTGCCTTCGAGACTGAAGCGGCCACCGAATTTGTGGCGTCCCCAGGTCACGCCGACGATCGATGCGGCCGTATCCCCCAAACCCAGGAAGAGGATGGAAAGGATCGCGATACCCTTGGGAAACAGCAGGCAGGTGAAAAAAGTGGAGAGGGCGTAGAAGGTCATGGAATTGAGATGATTGACCTCCCGCTGCCGCATGTATTTTTGTAGGTCCTTGACCACGCGCGCATTGAAGGCGGGGGACAGAAGACGGCTGACGTCGCAGACGACGGCCAAAGCCGTGAAACACCCGAAGACGATCATCTTGGTCTGAAAAGGGACCGGAATGAATAGATAGATCGAGATGATGATCGCCGCGGCGAGCATGTGCCAAATCTTGCGCGGCCATTGAATGACCTGAGGCTTGCCCAGGCTTTCCAGGCGGTCGATCAAGATGGCGTCGGCGGCGTGGGCGAAACCCGCGCGCAAGTCGATTTCTTTCAGGTCGGCTCGCAGTTTCTCGATGGTGGGCCCGATCTGTGCGAGGCTTTTTTTCCAATCCCCAAGGTCCGTTTCTCGGAAGCGTTGTCCCAAGGATTGAACCAAGGCCTGGGCTTGAAGACTGATTTTTTCGAGATGCGGCCCAACGGCCAAGTCTTGAATTCCGGCGCTGGCGACCCAGGAACGGAAGCGGGAGATCTCTTCCTTCACGTGTTCTTGAAGTCGGGTGAATTGGCGATGCGCCGATTGCAGGGAGGTTTCGGGGGAAGCTTGGGCGGAGTCCTCGGCGATGAAGTGCAGGCGATCGAGAATCTCCAGAAGCCGGTTCTGGCGGACGGAGAATTCGAGAAGTAATTCGGAGCCTTGCATGGCGGACCCATATGCGAAGGCGGCCCTTTTGTCGAGGGGCAAAAAAAATCCCGGTCCTGGTGGGGGCCGGGATTTTAGGAACAGCTTTTAGCCGATTACATTTCGCAGCCGTAAGCGCTCAGGGCGGTCTTGGCTTGCTCCATGGCGGTCTTACAGGCCATGGCTAGGGACGACTTGCCCTCGGGGGTCGCGGCGGCGGTTTTCCAGGCATCGCGGGTCTTGGCGAAGGCATCCTTCATCGCGCCACGGGCCATTTCGGGGACCTTGTCGCCGATGCATTTTTCGTATTTCGCGATGTAGTCGTCGCACTCGGGAACACCGGTCAGACCATCGGCGGCGGGTTTCGTATCCGCCGTGGTTGTCGTGGTGGTGGTCGTCGTGGTCGAGGTTTCTTCTTTTTTCTCTTTGCTGCAGGCGCTCAACGCGAGGGTCGCGAACAGAACAGCGGCAAATAACGATGAAAATTTCTTCACTTCAGCCTCCTTGGCATATAAGTTTAACGAAAAGGTCGAACCCTAGGGCGCCTATTTACGCAAGGAGACGCGAGGAATCAATCTTTAAATTTATCATGGTTATAGGGCTAGACCCCCGGGAATTCGCCGTAAACCAAGGCCTAGTCCGCCAAGAGAAACTCCGAGCCAAGTCGGTATCCAAAATCCTTCATTTCCTCGCTCCTCGTCTTGTCAGGGCGGCCGGGACCCCGTTATCATGATCTTTGGAAGAGGGGAATGCCTGCAGGAGGAAGTATGGGAAACTGGAAAGGGGTTTTTCGCATGGGGCTTCTGGCTCTCATGCTGTTCTTGGCCCTAGGGACGGCCTTTCTACCGATGAAAATCGCCGTCGAAGACCAGGACGATGATGGGTCTTCCGGTCATTGGGAGGGGGTCGCCTTGGCGCATCTCGATTCCTTGTGACCCAACCTTGAAACGAACGTCTTAGCCCCTATCCGACAATTGCCAGGAAACGGCTTTTGCATTAGGGGCTAAACGATGTTCAAGAACAAGATCCTCCTGATTTTTGGCTCGCTGACGGCCGTGCTGGCCGTGGGAGCGATCTCCATCCTTGCCTACTTGTCTTATCAGATTCGGGATATCAAGACTCCCCTGCTCGAGTTTTTGAAAAGCCAGATCGCCGGCGAACTGCAAATCGGCGAGGCTCAAGTGAGTTTTATTCCGCCCGGCATCAACCTGGAAAACACGAAGCTTTACGCCCCGGGCGAGACCCAGCCTTCGGCCTCCATTGGGCACGCCGAACTGCGGTTTAGCGTCATTCCCCTCGTCAGGAAAAAGATCGAGGCGAGCTTGATCTTGGAGAAGCCGGAGATCCTGTTCAATCGCACGAAGGACGGCAAAAGCAACATGGAGAAAATCTTCGCTCCCTTGCTGGCGGGAGAGAAGAAGGCGACGGTGAATCCGCTCGACCAGTTTTGGTGGAAACGCTTGGCGATCGACAAACTCAAGATCGAGGACGCCCATTTCAAGGCGACGCGGGAAGGCCGCGACGAAGTCACCGAACTTCGCAACCTCGATATAGCCGCCGACCATATCCGCTTCGATGCCGAGCGTCAGCCCGCCAAGCTCAAGATCCGATACCTGATGCCCCAGATCAGCCAAGAGCCGATGGAGCTGAATACGCGAATGACCTTCGATGAAGCGGCCCAAGGGCTTAGTTTTAGCGAAGGCAGTTTCGGTTGGGGCGACGTGAAAATGGATTTCGGCGGGCAGGCCTTGTTGCCCTCTCCCGAACGCAAGGAAGTCGCGCTGGACCTCACTTTCGGTTCCAAGGGCTTGGATCTCAAGAAGATCGGAAAGATGCTTAAGGATCCGCTCCCGGCCTCCGGAGTCCTTGCGATGCAGGGAACCGTAAAGGGGACGGCTTTCGCTCCCTTGATCAAGGTGATCCTCGACTCGCCGGCTCTGACGGTTTCCGGAAAAACTCTTTCCAACCTGCACGCCGAATTATCCAAACAAGAGAAGCCCATCGAAATCCAAAATACCTCCTTCGGAATTTACGGAGGGACGGTGGGCTTGAGCGGGGAGGCTTTGACCGGACCGACGACCTCGGCCAATGTCAATGTAGCCTTAAAGTCCCTGAGTCTGGCCGCGGCCTCAGGAAAAAGTAATCCGGCGAGGTTGAGCGGCAATCTCAAGCTTTCCAGCCCCAACGTCGCCAGTCCTTATTCTTTTAGCGGCGGCGGCAATATCTCGGTGGGTCCCATTCCCCTTCCGGTGGTCGATCTGAAGGGCAAGGTCAAGGTCGCGGAGATCCTCGCGGCGGGCACGGCGGCGGGACAAATGATCAACGTCGGCATGCTTTCCTCCAGCGCCAACCTCATCGGCACCCAGGTCGATGCGATTAACGCCAGCGTGCGAATCGCCGGAAACAATATCACCTTGGCGCCTTTCTCGATGGCCAACGGCCACTTTAGCGCCTCGGGCAACGCGACGATCGCCCAGCAAAAGAGCATCAACGGAAGCGGCACTTTTCACCTGAATCCCGGCGTCACCGCGAGCTTGATCACCGATCCCATGCTGCGCGGCGCGGTGACCGGAGGGAAGGGTGGCCTTTCGATTCCCTTCTCGATCAGCGGGCCTTTGGATGATCCGAATATCACCGTGGATAGCGGTTATTTGCAGGGACTCATCGCCAAGGCGACGGCCATGGGACTCAAGAACATGTTGATGGGCGGACTGAAGCCGCAAAACATGTTGAATTCGGCCCTCAAAAATACGCCGCTCGGCGACCCGAAGAATCCCCTGAGTCAAATCCTCGGAACGTCTTCCGCCCCAGCCACTCAGACCCAGGCTCGCAATTCTTCGACTTCGACCCGCAACACCGCCAAGCAAAGCGCCCAGCCCAGCTCGCCTCGCGATCGCCGAAACCAGGCTATCCAGCAAGGCATCAACGGTCTGCTCTTCGGTAAATAATTCTAGCTTGTGAGCGAGGGGGAAAGCGGCTAGGCCAGCCCTCCGTATGGCTTTTCAACTGCTGCAAAAAGATCCTGGAACCCAAGCCCGCCTCGGGCGTTACGAGACCGCCCACGGAACCATCGAGACCCCGGTCTTCATGCCCGTCGGAACCCAGGCCACTGTCAAGGCCATGCGCCCTGACGAGCTCAAGGCCATGGGCGCTTCGATCATCCTGGGGAATACCTATCATCTTTTTTTGCGCCCAGGACATCGTCTTATCGAGGAGTTGGGCGGACTGCACCGATTCATGAATTGGCAAGGCCCCATTCTGACCGACAGCGGTGGTTATCAAGTTTTCTCCTTGGCCAAGATGTGCAAGTTGAGCGAATCCGGCGTCGTTTTTCAATCGCATCTCGATGGGAGTTCCCATTTGCTCAGTCCGGAATTGGCCATTGAAATTCAGGAAGCCTTGGGCAGCGACATCATGATGGTACTGGACGAATGCCTGCCTTACCCATCGACCCACGAAACGGTCGCCAAATCCCTGGGATTGACGGTGGACTGGGCCCGTCGTTGCCTCGAGGCCAAGCGTCGGGACGACAACTCGTTGTTCGCGATCGTGCAGGGCGGGGTATTTCATGATTTGCGCCGGGAATGCGCCGAGCGACTTCTAGAACTAGAATCGAAACCCTCGGCGGACGGGCGCCCGCGGACTTTCGATGGCATTGCGGTCGGCGGCCTTTCGGTCGGCGAGCCGATGGAATTGGCCTATGACACGGTCGGGGACTTGGCTCCGCGTCTACCCGAGACGCGACCTCGTTACTTGATGGGCGTGGGAATGCCCCAAGATATCGTTACCTGCATTGGTTTGGGGATCGACATGTTCGATTGCGTGGTTCCGACCCGGTCGGCGCGTCATGGTTTGTTATTTACCCCGAAAGGGCGTCTGTACATCAAGCGAGCCGAGTTTCTCCGGGATTCCAGGCCCATCGACGAAAATTGTCCTTGTTATACCTGCAAAAATTACAGCCGGGCCTACCTGCGCCATCTTAGCTTAAGCAAGGAAGTCCTCTCGGCGGTGCTAAATACAATTCATAATTTACATTACTTTCTTAATCTGTTAACCCAGGCCCGCCTTGCCATCCGGGCGGGTGATTATGCCGGTTTTCAAAGGCGTTTTTTCAGCGAATACCAGACAGGAGAAACCCGTGTTCCTCAGCCGTAAAGCTAAATTTTGGGCAGTAGCCCTCGTGATCGGGATCCAAACCGTCCGCTCCTCGGCTTTCGCTCAGGCCCAAGGCGCGGCTCCCACTCAAGGCGGACCCGCCCAGACCTTCAGTTTTTTCCTTCCGCTGCTTGCGGTCTTCGGGATCTTTTATTTCCTGATCATTCGTCCCCAACAGAAGAACGCGAAAACGCATCAGCTCATGCTCAAGAACATCGAAAAGGGCAACCAGGTCGTCACCATCGGTGGCATCCTCGGTAAAGTGGTGGGCGTCGCCGATAACATCCTCACCCTTGAAATCTCCGACAACGTGAAGATCAAGGTCGAACGCAGCGGCATCCAGACGGTCAAAGCCGAAGGGAAGGGCGAGTAAGACTTTCTATGACTTCCCGCTGGCGTTACCAAACATATTTTGCGGTCTTCCTGACCATCCTTTCGATTTACCTCCTGGTCCCCTCGGTCCTGAATTTTCAGAAAGTCCGAGAATTGGCCGAAAAGCAGGGCGCCGATCTGCCTTGGTATTTCAGTTTTTTCCCCGATAAGCAGATCAACCTTGGCCTGGATCTCCAGGGCGGCATTTATCTCGAATTGGAAGTCAACGTCGATGAAGCTCTCGTGCACCGCAGCGAGATCATTTCGAGCGAGATCGAGCGTTTCCTGAAAGAAAAGACCATTGGTTACCAGCGCGTCTCCGTGGTGCCGAAGACCAGTAAAATCGAGATCTTTCTCGATAAGCCCGACGACATGGTCGTGTTGCGCAACCATATCAAGGATCTTTACGGCAATACCCTCAAAGAGATGGACCAAGCTCCCGTCCTAAACTTCCACCTCAAGACCGAAGGTGAAGAGGCTGGCCTCGCCAAGTTCCAAGCGGTGCTCGAATGGGCCAAAACCCAGCCGAAGATTCTCGAGATCGACCGCTACAAGAACGACCTCCAGGTCGTGCCGGTGACGAGCGGGGATTCCGGAGAGGTCGAGTCGGCGGTCCTGACCAGCTTCGGTGGCGACCTCGAAAAAATTCAGCCTCCGGCGGCCGTCTACTTGGCGCTGAGCGAGGTCTACCAGAATCGCTTGAAGGACGAGACCCTCAAGCAGGCCGTCGAGACCATCCGTAACCGCATCGACCGTCACGGCGTCGCCGAGCCCGATATTCGACGCCTGGGCGACAACCGCGTGGTGGTCGAGCTTCCCGGCGTCAGCGATCCCGACCGTGCCATCGGCTTGGTGAAGCGCGCGGGCAAACTCGAGTTCAAGTTGATCGACGAGACGATGAACGACGCCCAGGTGAGGGAAATGGTCGAGAAGGCCCGCGTCGACAATAAGATTCCCTCCGGTTTTACCGAAGAGGTCGTCGCCCAGATC
>JAIOPF010000066.1 GCA_021414045.1 Deltaproteobacteria bacterium
GTCGTCGGTGATGAAGACGACCGCGGCCGCGCCATGCTCATAAGCATTAGAAAGCTTGCGTTGGAACGGCGCAAACATCGAGTGATCTTTGCCGTTGAAGAAGCTGTGCGGATTGTTTTGCTCCGGCTCGTGCCGCATCGCGACGACGACCTTCCCCTTCACGTCGAGCCCGGCGTAGTCGTCGTAGTTAAAGGAATGCGGATCGGCCGCGGCGGGCTTGGTTGCCGAAGGCGAGGCTTTCGGCTCGGGCTTCTTTTCCGTCGCGGGTTGTTTCGCCGGCTCCTTCTTATCGTCCGGTTTCTTTTCCTCGATGCCGCTCGAACCGACGCCAAGATTGGCCGTGATGCCGTAACCGACGAACGCCAGCGGGACGTCGATCTTGCCCGAGCCGCCGATCGACAGCGGCGTGTAGTCGACGCCGAGCTTCAAAACGTGGCGTTGCGGCGTGCCGTCGGCTTTGGGGGGCCCAACGATCGCGAGCTCGTTCTTCTTGCCAAGCTCCGCACCGACCGACATCGTGAACTTTTGAAACGGCGCGCCGTCGTAGAGTTCGGTCTTCAGCCCGAGTTTTTTGAACTCGGCAGCCAAGTAGTCGGCCGCCTTGTTGATTCCCTGGGTATCGACGCCGCGTCCTTCAAGATCGTCCGAGGCGAGGAACTCGATGGCACTGCGAACGCGCAACTCCGCGCTGCTCGCCGTCGTCGCAGCGGTTGCGGCCGACGCGGTTGCCGCCGTTTTCGTCTCCGCTTTGGCGACGTCCGCCGCTGGGGCCGAGGTGGCGCGAAGCAGGGTGGCGGCCAAGGTCATCGCCGTGACGACGCAGGCCCAGCAGAAGAAAGAGCCGCGTCGATTGTTCGGAGGAAGCATCGTGTTGATCCGTCCCGTTATCGTGGGTGGGGTGCGTGCAAGCGGGGGCTGCGGTGGGCGTCGTTCGATTCTAGACCATCGCTTCGGCTGCGGCCACCAGGAGCCGCAGCCTGACATCAGTTGACCGGCAGACCGACCGGGTTACGCAGCGTGGTTCTAGACCGAGTGCGGGTCGAGCCGCGAAAACGCGAACTCGCCCCCCTCGGAATCGATGCGGATCGTCGATCCCGGCGGATACTCGCCCCGCAGCAACTCGCTGGCCAGCGGGTTTTGCAGCCGTTGCTGAATCACGCGCTTCAGCGGTCGAGCCCCATACATCGGGTCGTATCCGACCGCCGCAATCGCGTCGATCGCCGGTTCGGTGATATCGAGGTGCAGATCGTTCTGCTCCAGTTGTTTACGGAGTCGTTCGATTTGCAGTTCGACAATGCGGCGAATGTGCTTCCGATCCAACGGATGGAAGACGATCGGCTCGTCGATGCGGTTAAGGAACTCCGGCAGGAAGCGCGCTTCGAGGGCCTCTTTGACGGCCGTGCGAACCTCTTCTTCGCTGCCCCCTTCGCGGGTGATCTCTTGAATCGCTTGGCTGCCGACGTTCGACGTCATCACGATAATCGTGTTCGTGAAATCGACCGTCGTCGAGCACTTGCAGCAGCACGTTGAAGACGTCGCGATGCGCCTTTTCCATTTCGTCCAGCAAGACGACGGAGTAGGGGCGACGGCGGACCGCCTCGGTCAGGCGGCCCCCTTCTTCGTAACCGACGTATCCCGGCGGCGCGCCGATCAGCCGGGAGACCGAATGCTTTTCCATGTATTCGCTCATATCGATGCGAATCATGGCCTGATCGTCGTCGAAGAGAAATTCCGCCAACGCCCGCGCCGTCTCGGTCTTCCCCACGCCGGTGGGTCCCAAGAAAATGAAGGAACCAATCGGGCGATTGGGGTCTTGCAGGCCCGCGCGAGCGCGGCGAACCGCATTGGATACCTTGAGCAGGGCCTCGTCTTGCCCAACCACGCGCTGGCGAAGCCGGTCTTCCATATGCAACAGTTTGTCGACCTCGCCTTCCAGCATCTTCGAGACCGGGATGCCAGTCCATTTGGCCACGACCTCGGCGACGTCCTCGGCATCGACTTCTTCCTTCAGCATCTTCTGCTCTTTTTGCAGTTCGGCGAGCTGCTGGTTGAGCCCGGCCAATTCCTTTTCAAGCCCCGGCAATTGCCCGTATTTTAATTCCGCCGCTCGAGTCAGATCTCCGCCGCGCTCGGCGCGCTCGGTCTCGATGCGGACTTGCTCGATCTTTTCCTTGGTTTGCCGGATTTTCTGGATGGCCGCCTTTTCATTCTGCCAATGGACCTTGAGCTTGGCGCTCTTCTCGCGGAGCATGGCGAGATCCTCCTGCAGTTTTTGCAGACGCTCTTTCGAAGCGGGATCTTTTTCTTTCTTCAGCGCTTGTTCTTCGATCTGGTACTGGGTGACTTTCCGCTCGATCTCGTCGATCTCCACGGGCAGGCTGTCGATCTCCATGCGCAGGCGGCTGGCGGCCTCGTCGATCAGGTCGATGGCCTTGTCCGGCAGGAAACGGTCGGTGATATAGCGGTGCGAAAGCGTCGCGGCCGCCACTAGGGCGGTGTCTTGGATGCGGACGCCGTGATGGATCTCGTAGCGTTCCTTCAGCCCGCGCAAGATCGCGATGGTGTCCTCGACGCTGGGCTCGCCGGCGAAGACCGGCTGAAAGCGCCGCTCGAGCGCCGGATCCTTTTCGATGTGTTTGCGGTATTCATCGAGCGTCGTGGCGCCGACGCAGCGCAGCTCGCCGCGGGCCAAAGCTGGCTTGAGCATATTGGAGGCGTCCATCGCGCCCTCGGAGGCGCCCGCTCCGACGAGGGTGTGCAGTTCGTCGATGAAGAGAATAATGTCCCCCTCGGATTCCAAGACTTCTTTGATCAAGGCCTTGAGGCGGTCCTCGAACTCGCCGCGGTATTTGGTGCCCGCCACCAGGCCGCCCAAATCCAAGGCGGCGAGTGTCTTATCGCGAAGGCTCTCCGGCACGTCGCCATTGACGATGCGCTGGGCAAGCCCTTCCACGATGGCGGTTTTCCCGACCCCGGGCTCGCCGATCAAGACGGGGTTATTCTTGGTGCGCCGCGACAAGACCTGCATGACGCGCCGAATTTCGTCATCGCGACCGATCACCGGATCGAGTTTGCCGCGACGGGCAAGATCCGTCAGATCCCGGGTGAAGCGCTTGAGAGCCTGGTATTTGCTCTCGGGATTTTGGTCGGTGACTCGATGGGAGCCGCGGATCTCGAGCAAAACCTTCAAGAGGGAATCCCGTTTGACGCCCTGCGAAACCAAGAGCTTCTGGGCGGAACTTCCGGGCGTATCGACGATGGCCAAGAGCAGATGCTCGGTGCTGACGAACTCGTCCTTGAGCTTGGTCGCCTCTTGGTGGGCGTTTTCCAAGATTTTTTTGAGGTTGGTGGAAAGGTATTCCCCGGAGGAACCGCTTACTTTAGGAAATTTCCCGATATCGCCGAGCAAGGCTTCCCGAAAAGGTGTAAGATTGATGCCCTGGCGTTGCAGGATGGGTTTTACCAGTCCCTCGTCCTGGTCGATGAGCGCTAAGAGCAGGTGGTCGGCCTCGACCTGTTGGTTGCCGTGTTCGGCGGCCAGATGCTGGGCTTGGAGGACGGCTTCTTGGGCTTTAATGGTGAATTTATCGAGTCTCATGTCCGTTTTTCTTTCCGAAAAAATGGGCAGGGCCGCGCAAGAGTCAAGCCCTTGGCCCGAAGATTTTAACGTAATTCCGGAAAATAAAAAGAAATGATTAAAAATACAGGAAAATCAATTCACTTAATTCGCCTGGATCTCAGCGACGCCGCTGTGCGAATCCTGCAGGAAAAATGCGACGAAGTCCTGCTGCACGCGACCCGGACGAAGAACGAATATTACGTATCTCCCTTAAGCCTCCAAAAACTCGAAATCCTAAAGATCTCCCATCGCGTGCTCAAGAACTTGCGCGCCGACGACCTTCCTATCGACATCGTCTATCCTTTTCAGTCCTTCCTCTTCGACGCTCCCAACGAGGACGCCATCCTCGAAGTCAAGACCTTCGCGATGGCTCAGCGACGCGGCTCTCGCCGGGTCAAGGTGCTCTACTGGGCCCGCAGCTCCCAGCAAAACGTCGCGGAATCCTTCACCCTCGACCGCCCGGGCGGGAAACGCGCCTATCGCTGGAGCATCGCCAAGGACGGCGCGAAAATCGTCAGCCTGGCGGATAAATTCCCGAAAATCATCCGGAAAATTCGCGACCCGGAGACGAGGGTGATTCTTTCCTTCGGTTCCGGAGGGGTCCGGCTCTTCGCGCATCCTTCCTTGATGAAGTTCATCGAACTTTTGAACCTGACCTCTTGCGTCCAGGAAATCTGGGGAAGCAGCGGGGGCGCGGTGGCGGGGCTCATGTATTCGATGGGAGTAGATCCGACGGTTATCGAGAAGGAAGGCTACAATCTCTATAATAATCGATATTCCCTGCGGTTCAGCCCCAGCAAGCTCGAGGTCTTGATGAATCTGCTCGCGGACACTTTCATTCCCGCGGGCGACAATCTCCTGAGAGGTTTCCTTGACTGCCAAAAGGCCTTGCGATTCATGATTTCCAAGCACCTCACCCGCTCGCGCAAGCGCAAGATCCCCTTCTATTGCATCGCCTATAATTTGAGGGAAAAACGCAACGAGGTCTTGACGCCGGAGAAAGTCCCCAAGGACATCTACCTCACCCCGACCCATCACGCCGACGCCCTCGACGCCGTGATCGCTTCCTCGTCGATCCCCATTCTCTATGTGCCCAAGAAAATCCTGCGGGGAAAAACCGAATATATCTACGTCGACGGAGGCACCACCGAGGAGGTGCCGCTGATCACCCCTTATCGCAAGTGGACCCGCGACCGGCTGAACTTTCCAAAAACCCGGAAGAAGCTGCTCATCCTCGCCGTCAATCTTTTCCCGTCGATCAGCAGCATTCCCTTCTTCAGCCATTATCGACGAGCACAAAGGGCATCTCACAAGGGACAAGGACGTGACGCTATGGGAATTGATTCTGCCGGTAAAGGGGATGAACATCCTCAATCCCAGGAGCATCCCGGAAATCATCCACACGGCCCAACACGCCTTCTTGAAGCAGTTGCTGGCGATCGAGGAAAGTCTCTAGGTTTACAGGTGGGTCGCGAGCAGTTTCGCCCGCTTATTCCAGGAATAGCCGATGTAAACGATCCCGGCCAAGACGCTGATGATAATCACCGCCAGGACGGCGACTCCCATCAAGGCCCCTTTGGTCATGGGATTGGTGGGATCGGTGTAACAGGTGGCGCAAGCCGAGGCCCAACGCGCCTGGGAAAACGAGATGCCGAACACGCCGGCCGCTAATAACATCGGCGTCAGCTTGGGGTATTTTTGGCGGAACCAACGAAAATAAACGGACAGCAGCACCACGCCGACGGTGCCGAGCAGGCTGAGCCCCAAGCCCATCGATTCGCCGGCCGTCTTGTAGTCATAGAGGCCCCAGACCATCAGAAAAAGGGAAAGCAAGCCACAGACGGCGATGAAAAATAGATGGAAACTTCTTAGGGACATAAAAGCTCCAGGAGGCCCGGATCAATAGCCCAGTGGGGAACGCAGCATGTTCATATTCGTGAAATATGTGAGGAAGATCAATACCAGAAAGAATACCGCGGTGAAAACCAGGATTCCGTAGATGGCTTTCTTTTCCGCGATGAGATGCATGAAAAACAGGGCCACCAAGGCTGCCTTGAAGGTCGCGATGGATAAGGCAATGATGATGTGCATCGTGTGCGAGACTTGCAGGTGGGAAGCCCACACCGTCACCAAGGTCAACACGGCCAAAGAAAGGAAAATAAAAATATAAATTTTGATGTGTTTCAACATCTCTTCAGTGTTGCCGTGTTCCATAGAGGGCTCCTTTTCTAGGGGGCGAATCCAATCTTTAACTATTACAGGAGATAAAGCGCCGGAAACAGGAATATCCAGGTTATTCGCGAGCCCGAAGCAAGTTCGGACTCGCTAAAGCTCAGGGGGAGTTTCCTCCTCCCCCTTCATCCCCCACCGGTTTATGTATTCATAATAAATATAATGCCGGAAACAGGAATATCCAAACGAGGTCGACGAAATGCCAGTAGAGGCCCGCGGCCTCGATCCTGCCGGTGAACTTCCTGGGGTTCTCTTTCCAGGCGCTTCCGGAAACCAGCAAAAGATAGAGATTCACGAAAACGCCGCCGATGATGTGAAGTCCATGCAGCCCGGTCAGCGTGAAATATATGCCGTAAAAATTGTCGGTCGACGGAAAGTGATGGTGCTCGAACTTGGCCGCATACTCGAAGCTCTTGATGACCAAGAAGCCGAGGGAGAGCAGGATGGTCGCGCTCATGTAGATCCGGAAACGTCCCAGCTGCTTCATCATCAGGGAAGCCCAAGCCATGACCATGGTCACGCTGGAGGTGATCAGGATCATGGTATTGACCGTCGCCAGCGGGACGTTCAACAGCTCCGAGCCGTGAGGCCAACTGACAGCGCCCACTCGAAGCAGGATGTAGGCCGAGAACAAGCCGCCGAAGAGCATGACTTCGGAGGCGAGGAAGGCCCAGATCGCCAGTTTGGAGTTGGTCACTCCCGTCACCGGATGGGGAGTGTCGATGTAATGAATTTCAGCAGCGGACATTCGGTATTCTCCGTTTCTAAAAATTAAGCCTTGGCCGGGACATGCTGAGGGAGGAAATCCTCGGTCATTCCAGGCACGCTGTATTCGTAGGGGCCGCGATAAACCACCGGTTCGTGCAGGAAATTGCCGTGCGGCGGAGGCGTGGGCGTGGCCCACTCCAAGGTGGTCGAATCCCAAGGGTTATCCGTGGCTTTCTTGCCGAACTTGAGGCTCAGGAAGAAATTCAAGACGAAGATCAACTGGGCGGCTCCGAGACACCAGGCGCACACCGAGATGATCACGTTCAGGTTCTGGATGGCCGCGCCGTGGGTATAGAAAGTCGGATCGTAGAGACGGCGGTTGAGGCCCGCGATCCCTTGGATCAACATCGGAAAGAAGATGCCGTTGATCGAGATGAAAGACAGCCAGAAGTGGAGCTTTCCGAAGAAGCGGCTCATCATCCGGCCCGTGACCTTGGGATACCAGAAGTAAATCCCCGCGAAGAGCGCGAAGAGGGTCCCGGGCGCCACGACGTAATGGAAATGCCCGATGACGTAATAAGTATCGTGCAAGTAAATGTCGGAAGCGGTCAAGCCGAGCGGAAGGCCGGTGAGTCCGCCGATCGCGAACATCGGCAGGAAGGCCAGCGCGAAGTGCATCGGCACGGTGAACCGAATCGAGGCCCCCCACAAGGTCAATATCAAGACGGTCAGGACGACCACCGAGGGGATGGAGATGATCATCGTCGTGACCTGGAAGAAATTGCTCATCGTGACACCCATGCCCGTCATGAACATGTGATGCGCCCAGACGATGAAGGACATGAAGCCCAAAAACAGAATCCCGTAAATGATCGTCTTGTACCCATAAAGCGGCTTGCGGGTGTTGTTGACGATAATCTCGGTGACGATGCCGACGGCGGGCAGGATCAAGACGTAGACCTCGGGGTGAGCCAAGAACCAGAAGAGATGTTGCCACAGGATGGGGTTACCGCCTCCGGCGTTGGTCATCGCGGCGCCGCTGACCACCAAGCCGGTGGGAAGGAAGAAACTCGTCCCAGCGACACGGTCCATCAATTGAAGGATGCCCGCGGCTTCGAGCGGCGGAAAGGCCAAGAGAAGGAGGAAGCTGGTCACGAACTGGGCCCACACCAGGAAGGGCATGCGGAAAAACGAGAGGCCTTTGGCCCGCAATTGGACGATGGTGACGATGATATTCACCGAGCCGAGCAGAGAAGACGTGATCAAGAAGACCATGCCAACCAACCACCAGGTCTGACCCGCGGTGGCGATGACGGAGAGCGGCGGATAGCTGGTCCACCCCGAGTTGGCCGCGCCGCCGGGGACGAAGAAACTCGCGAACATGATGACGCCGCCGACGAAATATACCCAGTAGCTGGCCGCGTTGAGCTTCGGAAAGGCCATATCCGGCGCGCCGACCTGCAAGGGCACGAGATAGTTTCCAAAACCGCCGACCGCGAGGGGCACGACGCCCAAGAAGACCATGATGGTGCCGTGCATGGCGCCGAGCGAATTATAGAATTCGGGGAGCATCACGCCGCCAGGCATTCCCTCGCCGAGCAAATTGCCGATGAGCGGCAAAGGCTCACCGGGAAAGGCCAGCTGCCAACGCATAAGCATCATCAGGCAGAATCCGAAGAAGAGGAAGCACAAGGCGGTGACGGTATATTGAACGCCGATCCATTTGTGGTCGACGGAGAAAATGTATTTTCCGATGAAACCAGGCTCGTGGTGTTCGGCGTGGGCGGCTTCATGGTGTTCAGTAAGAATCGGCTGATGCATAAATCTTAACCCTCGTGTTTCTTGTCGGTAGCGGAGTCCGCGGCCTTCGGTGCTGGCTTGGGTTCTTTGGGTTTGAATTGTTTCGGCTGCTCGTCGAACCACTTTTGGAACGCTTCGGGACTGTCGACGGTGATAACACCCTTCATCAGGCTGTGTCCGACGCCGCAAAGTTGGGAACAAACGATATCGAAGGTCCCTGTCTGTATCGCCTTGAACCAAATCGGGACTTCCATCCCGGGATCGGCGTCCTGCTTCACGCGCAAGACGGGAACGCCATAGCTGTGAATGACATCCATCGAAGT
>JAIOPF010000091.1 GCA_021414045.1 Deltaproteobacteria bacterium
AACGAAATCTATGGGATAGCCCGCGACGAATGGATCAAGCTTCCGCAGAAAATCCTCAAGGTCACGCGCGAGGACGTCTTGAAGGTGGCTCGCAAGGTTCTCAAGCTGGACCGCTATATTTTGTCCATCGTTCGCCCCTAAAAATTAAACTTAGACGCCCCGGGTCCTTTCCCTTATCATTCTTTAAGAGCCCATTGGAAAGGAGTCGTTATGCCACGTCACACCGCCCGTTTCCTTGCCCCAATCTTCTTCGCCGCACTCCTCGCATGGAGCCTTCCAGCCCAGGCCCGTGTCTTCTCGCCAGACGGCGAAGGGTTCAGCGTCAATATGCCCGGAAAGCCAAAGACCTCCAAAGAGACGCATAAGAGCTTCGTCGGGGCCGTCCATGAAACCTCGTATACGGTCAGTAGCGGAGGGGTCACTTACACGGCCTCGGTCTCCGAGCTTCCTGGCGCCGCCGTCGCCTTGGGTGGCACGGGAACCATCCTCAGCAAGGCCAGGGACGGTCTTTTGAAAGACGCTGGAGGCACTGAAACCGCCTTCAACAATATCACCATTGGAGGCAAGGAGGGACGCCAACTCTTGTACGACACCGCCAGCGGGAGCGGCCAAGCCAAGTTGACCCTCAATGACAAAAAGCTTTATATCGTCGTCGCCGCCGGCCCCAAAGCCGCTACAGCCGCGATTACGCGCTTCGTCAATTCGTTTCAATTGACTTCGCCTTGAGTGGCGAATTTCCCAGTGATGGGTTATCCTATCCCTGCATGAATAATATTTGCGTCTTCTGCGGTTCGAGTAGCGGCGATAGCCCGATTTATCAAAAAGCCGCGGAGGAATTGGCTTCGAAGCTTGTGGCCCAAGGCTTAGGTCTAGTCTACGGCGGGGCTCAGGTCGGGTTGATGGGGCGGATTGCCGACGCCGTCCTGCATTTGGGCGGGCGCGTCACGGGCGTTATTCCCGGAGCCCTCTTTCCCAAAGAAATCCCCCACCAAGGTCTCACTCACCTGCACGTCGTGGATTCGATGCACGAGCGCAAGCGCCTGATGTATGAGCTCTCCGACGCCTTCATCGCCCTGCCTGGCGGCCTGGGAACCTTGGACGAACTCTTCGAAATCCTCACTTGGGGCCAACTCGGACTGCATTCCAAACCCTGCGGCCTGCTCAACGTCGCCGGCTACTTCGACAGAATTCTCGAATTTCTGGACGAGGCCGTCGAAAGAAAATTCCTCAAACCTCAGCATCGCAGGCTGTTGTTGCATGGGACCGAAGCCGGCGCTTTGTTGGAGCAATTGCAGTCTTTTGAACCGCCACACCTCAAGAAATGGATAGTCTCCCAAGAGAGCTAAAGCCGCTTCCATTGACAAAGCCCTCCCCCTTTGCCAGAACCAAGAAAAACCGCGCCAATGTGGAGAGAATCATGCTGAAACTGACCGACAAAGCCAAAGAGAAGATCCGGGGCCTGCTCAAGGAAAAAGACCCCAAAACCTGGGGCGTGATGGTGCCCGATCAGGCCGGAACCTATATCCACCTGCCCCTGATCGACCTGGCTTCCCTGCCATCGATCGACGACGTCCAATTCGTCGAAGACCTCAAGTTGGTCCTGGACCGCACTTCCCAGGGCGAAATCGAGGAGATCGCGGTCGACTACCTCGACGGCGGTGTGCTTTCCGGAGTCTTCGAAGTCAAGGTGCTCAAGCCTCAGGCGGCGGGTCCTTCCGGACTGGACACCAGCAATCCTCAAGTTCAAAAAATTCTCGAAGTCCTCGAAAAGGAAATCAATCCCGCGGTCGCTGGCCATGGCGGCTACACCAAACTTTTGGACTACAAAGATGGCAAAGTTTACCTCTTCATGGGCGGCGGCTGTCAGGGCTGCCATGGCGTCGACGCGACCCTGAAATACGGCATCGAAACCCGCCTCAAGGAAGTGGTGCCCGAAGTAGTCGCCGTCATCGACCAGACCGACCATGCCGCGGGAACAAATCCCTATTTCACCGCCGGCGGGCATTAAAAAAATTACCAATTCAATCCATTCAAGGGACAATGCTCGCATTTGGGTTTCGGCGCGCAGAAGTCCTTTCCCACGTTCACTAATAAGGCGTGAAACTCGTTGTAATGGGCCGTCTCGTTAGGGATGTGGTCCGTCGCGATTTCCTGCAACTCATCGTATCCCGTCTCTTCGGGAGCCAGATAATGCCGCGTGAAAACCCGATAGGTGTAGGCGTCCACGACGAATATCGGGTGCCCCAGCGCGTAGAGCAGGATGCTGTCCGCCGTCTCCTTCCCGATTCCCTTGACGGCAAGCAATTCCTCGCGAAGCCGCGGCGTGGGCAGCGCCCGCAAAACATCGATGTTTCCGCCGCATCTCTCCTGGAGAAAATCCAAGAAGGCGCGCAGGCGCTTCGCCTTGACGTTGTAGTAGCCCGCGGAGCGGATCCTCTCCGCCAAGGACGCCTCGGGCAAGGCACGCATCGCCTCGATCGACAGCAATCCCTCGCTCTTCAATCGAGCGATGGCCTTCTCGACATTTTTCCAGTTGGTGTTCTGGGTGAGCACCGCTCCCACCATGACCTCGAAGGGGGTTTCCCCCGGCCACCAATGCTGCGGCCCAAAATGCCGGAAAAGCCTGGCGTACATTTCTTCCAAGATTTTTTTGGATTTTGCCGTCAAGACGTGCTCCGATATCGCTATGCCCAGCTTCCAAAAGGATGAAATCGAACGCTACCGCGAAATGTTTCCGGTGACCCGCGAGTGGATCTACCTGAACCATGCCGGAGTCGCGCCCATCAGCCGGCCGGTGGCCGAGGCCGTCGAAACCTTCAACCGCCTCGCCCTGGAACAGGGATACACCGGCGCGGGCGTCTGGCACAAGCGCATCGAGGAGACCCGCGCCGACTGCGCCCGACTGATCGGCGCCTCCCCGGAAGAGATCGCCTTCGTCAAAAACACCTCCCACGGCCTCTCGCTCGTCGCGCGGGGACTGGACCTCAAGGAAGGCGACGAGGTCTTGATCAGCGAGATCGAGTTTCCCAGCAACGTCTATCCCTGGATGGCCCTGGAAAAATCGGGGGTGGTGCTCAAAAAGATTCCGACGCGAGGCCCCGAATTGAACCTGGATCACCTCGAGAAACTGATCACCGAAAAGACCCGCGTCCTTTCGCTGAGCTCGGCCCAATACGGCAACGGCTATCGCCTGCCCATCGCGGACATCGGACGCCTGTGCCGCGACATGGGCATCTACTTCGTGCTGGACGCCATCCAGACCTTGGGGGCCTTTCCGCTCGACGTGGCGCGAGAACAGGTCGACTTCCTCACCGCCGACGCCCACAAGTGGATGCTGGGACACGAGGGCATCGGCCTATTTTACGCCCGCAAAGCGCTGATCGAAAAACTCGAGCCGGCCTTGCTGGGCTGGAACAGCGTGGCGCGCCCCCTCGATTTCGATCACATTCATTTCAATCTGAAACCGGACGCCGGACGCTTCGAGGAGGGTAGCCACAATGCATTGTCCATCTATGGACTTGGCGCGGCGGTGTCACTGTTGCTGGAGGTGGGCGTCGAAAGGATTTCGGAACGGATCTTGGGCCTGACCGACCGCTTGATCCAAGGACTTCAGGCGCAGGGATTGCAAATCACCAACTCGCTAGAACCCAGGCACCGCTCGGGCATTGTCACCCTGCGATTGCCGGAGGATCCGGAGGGCCAGAAACTCCCCGACTTGGAACGCCGCCTATTCTCAAAAAAAATCTACGCTTCGGTGCGCCGGCAAAACCTGCGATTTTCCCCGCATTTCTACAATACCGACGACGAAATAGCCCAGGTGCTGGAAACGCTAAAAAGTGTTCGACATCCCTGAACCGAAACCTCTATGAAGGAATCCATGAGATCTTGGCGCCTCCCATTGGCCTTGTTGATCGCGCTGCTGCTGCCAGGCAAGGTCCACGCTGCTTTTCCACTGGATAACCCGCTACTGAAAGGCGCCCCGGCCTCCACTCCCGCCGCCCAAAAGAAAGCCTACACGCCGGAGGAGATCCAAACCCTCAAGCAAGGAAACGCCCAAGAACTCGAGCAGGCCCACGCCACCCTCGACCAGAGCCCGGAAAGCGCTCCCCAGCAAGACCTCCAAAACCTCAAGAATCGAGTTCAAGTCCTGGAGGGCATGGACTTGCTCTATGGGGACATCCTCGACGCCTTCAACAACCAAGGCAAGGTCCAGGATCGACTCAAGGCCCTCGAAGTCGACCTTCGGCAATGGCAAACCGGGACTCCCCCGAAGGAATTCACGATCGACTTCAGCAACCTCGATAAATTACGGGGTCAGGAGGTCGAATCGAAGAAAACCATCAAGACCCGCGACCAGGTATATAAATCCCGGCAAGAAGCCCTAGACGAGGCGAAAAAGGAATTTCAATCCGCCGAGCAGGACCGCCGAAAGGCCAAGGAAGCTGTCGAATCCGCGAGCACCATCGAGGAAAAGGCCCCTCTCGAGCAAACCCTGACCCTCATGCAGCTGAAAAGCCGGTCGGCCGAGATGCGAGTCCTGTTGCGCGAACTGGAACTGGACGTCTCCAAAAATTACCGCGAATTCTTCCAGAAGCAGCAAGAACTCACCTCCACCGAAATCGCCTACCTGGAAAAACGGGTCAACTTCACCGACGAAGACCTGAAACGCGAAATCAACCTCATCGAAACCGAGGAAAACAAGGTCGGGGAACAACTCGACAAGGCGCGCAAGGAGCTGGCGAATTCCGAAAAAGAATACGGCAAAGCCCGAGACAAGCTGAGCGAGGACGTGGCCCCTCCGCCCGCCTTGATCGAGGAAGTCGAGGCCCGACGACTGAACCAAAGCTACCTCGGACAAGTTGTTGACCTGCTCACCGAACGCCTGAAGCAGATGAAAGAGCGCCGGGAGTACTGGAAAAAACGCTTCGCCCTGCTCAACGGCCAGATCGAGAAGCCGGAAATCGCCGTCTGGCAGCAGCAAACCCGCCAATATCTCGACCAATTGAAGCGAGACGAGGATCTCGGCAATCTCCGACTCACCTCCTTGCGCAACAACTCGGCGGAGATCGAGGAGAAGATTCGCTCGAAGTCCGACGCCGACCCGGAGACCCAGCGCTGGCTGCAGAAACAAAAGGATGAGACCCTCAAGAACATCGAGCTGATGCAGGACCACCTGGCTTCGATGCTCCTATCGAGGAAGCTCAACGAGAAATTCCTGGCGGAACAAGATGCCCGCTATTCTCACGTGAGTTTTAGCGAACAGATGTCCCGCCTCTGGGACCGTTCCGTGCACGTCTGGAACTACGAGATCACGTCGGTGGACGACAGCCCCATCACGGTCAGCAAGGTCTTTTTCGCGATCATTTTCATGACCTTCGGCCTCTACCTCGCGAGAAAGCTCAGCCGCATGTTGGTCCGCGTGCCCCTCACCCTCTTCGCCGTCTTGGGCGGCGCCGTCGCCATCGGGATCGGATTCGGCAGCCAGAATTTAATGAACAACTTCATCAGCGGTCTCATCCTCCTGATCGAAAGACCCATAAAGATGGGCGACATCATCGAGATGGAAGGCAACGCCGGCATCGTCGAGCAGATCGGCGGCCGCAGCACGCAAATCCGCACATTCAGCAACATCCACATGATCGTACCCAACAGCTCCTTCCTGGAAAAGACGGTCATCAACTGGACGCTCTCGGACAACATGATCCGGTCCAACATCCGCGTTGGCGTCGATTACGGAACTCCGACCCGCCAAGTGGTCGACCTGCTGAAAAAGGCCGCCGATTCGCACGGCAAGATCCTAAAAAGCCCCGAGCCCATCGTCCTTTTCACGGATTTCGCCGCCGACTCCCTGATCTTCGACCTCTACTTTTGGGTGAAAATCCAGACCGCCCTCGAAAGGCGTATCGTCGAAAGCGACCTGAGATTCATCATCGAGGGTGACTTCGAGGAAGCGGGAATCAAGATGGCCTACCGACAGCAAGACGTGCACCTGGACACGAAAGCTCCCCTGCAAGTCCAAATCATGAAAGAATAGCCGCTTTCACGTTTTC
>JAIOPF010000045.1 GCA_021414045.1 Deltaproteobacteria bacterium
AATCTCCGCCAAAGAGGTCGAAACTGGCCTATCTTTCCAGATGGAAAGGAAGAACGGTCTCTTCGCGCCTTCGTCCGCGGACGCCTCCAAGGTCGCCCGATCCTTCCCGAATTTCCAGGCGCCGGCCAAGCAAATCGCGGACTATCTCCTCGTGCGCTCCGAATTCTACAAGGTGTTCGGCGACAAGAAAAAGCCCACCGATATCGTCGCGAAGTTCGGGCTCAAGCAATACTTGGACGAAGGCAGCACGACCGAGGGCGTCCTCGACGGATGGACGCAAAACCTAGGAAATTTCATTTCTGGCGGTCAAGTGCAACCCAAGAAGTCCGAACTGAAAAACCAACTGGAAACCGCCATCCGCGTCTGCACTTTCACCTTCGCCGATCCCACCATGGGCGCCCTTTTCCAAAAGACCCTCCGCACCCTGAAAGACAACGCTTCCTTGGCTCCGGAGGCGCGAAAGCGCGTGGCTTTCCTCCTCAGCGTCTACCAAGCGCGGGATAAATTTTCGGAATTCGCGAAGTCGACGGCGGAAAAATCCGAGAAGGTCAGCTACAACCTCAAGGCCGCCAGCACCTCCGTCATGGTTTTCCTATTCGCGAACCACATCCTCGCGGACCGGGGCTTCAAGGACTTCCTCGCTTCGGACACCGACAAAACCCGCGCGGCGGAGTTCCATGAGATCCTGTCCAAGGTCGATCCGAACTACAACGCCTCGAGGAACTATTACGCGACGCTCGGCAAGATCGTCGGTCAATTGAAAGGGCTGGACCTTCCCGACGACTTAAAAAACGATTTCGATTCCAGGGCGCAATTTCTCGAGAACGAATTCGCCAAGGCCGGCCGCCAGGAGATGCTCGACCTGCTCGCCAAGCAGGATCCCGAGAAATCCCTCCGAGAATACCTACAGATCAAATACGGAGACAGCCCCGAGAAGGCGATGGTCTTCGACGTTTTTCTCAAGAACCTGAAAATCAAGTCCGTGAAGGACCAGCCCTCCTACGATTTCGCGATGGCAAAAATTTCGACGGACCTGCAAGCGCAGATCTCCTCGCTGCCCATCCCCGAAAAAATTCGGATGACCGGCGCCCTCCTTTCCATCCTGCAGGAACTGTTCGAAAAGGACGGAAAGATGGAGATTTATTGGAACAAGGGCCTCCAAGAATCGAAAAATTTTTACAGCAGCTTCTCCCTGCTTGGAACCAACAAAAATGAATTGGAAAAGCTCATCCTCTGGACGCGGGGCGAGGCCAAAAACAATCCCGAGATCAAGTCCCCCAAAGATATCCCCCATGTCTCGATCCGAAAGTGGACGCTGATCACCGAATTGGGGATAGGAGCCGTCGGCACCGGAGTCGCGCTGGGCCTGCTCGCGACGAAAGACGGCGACCCAAGGTATTACGGCCAAGGCGCGGCGACGATAGCGGCGGGAGCCGGATTCGGCGCGGCCGCCGGCAACCTGCTCTCTTACGGCCTAGACATCGACAAGGGCGATTGGGTCTTCGACCTGACTGGCTCGCTCTTGGGTGGATTGGCGGGAGGACTGACCTATGGATTCACGGTTGCCAAGCCCTCCGGAAAATTGCCACCCGTCAAAAATCCCGGGCAAAGATTCCCGGTGGATCCCTACGGTCCCTAAATTCTTCTCCGGATGGTCTCCGGGTTTAGTTTCCCTTGCTTCCCCGCAACTTTTCCCGGAAGAGTTCGAGAATTATTGCATCTTAAGTACCTCTGTTGATTGAAGGGAACGACGTTCACGTCTTTTTCTTTAATGATTACGAATATTTAACAGGGAGGCTTAGGTTCGGGGCACAATTGAGGTCGCACCCTGCGGCCAAAATGACAAGGCTTGATCGGGCTCGGGGCTTGTCGTCAGCTGTGAATTTGTAGGGCCGTTGTGTTTCCTGCCTAATCGACCTCCCGCCAGAAGGCGGAAACACCCATGGGCGACCCGATCCCGACCGCGAAAACTCCGGTCTACAATAGCTTCGACATCAAGAGCGCCAGCGCCGAATGCCTGCAAGCTCCCGCGGATCCCGCGAAGGACCCCTGCAAGATCCAAATCGATGAGGTGGAAACCGGCGTCAGCATCGTGCTCGACCGCAAAAACGGCGTTTTTCAAGCGGCTCCCGCCGATGCGGCCAAGTTCACCAAGACCTACCCCACCTTCCGCGTCCCCGGCGCGGAGTTGGCCGAATATCTTTTCGCCAAATCGGAGTTCTCCAAGGTCTTCGGCGACGAGCAAAATCCCTCCGAAATTTTCAAGAAAGTCACCATCGTCTTCGGCGGCAACGAAGTCTCGGACAAAACCCGGGCCATCTTCAATTGGCTGAACACCACCACGAACTTCATCACCCACGGCCAGCTGGATCCCAAGCATCTCAAAATGAAGGCCCTGCAGGAAACCACCATCCGAGTCGGCGCCTACACTTTCGCCGACCCGGTCCTCGGAGTCTTGGTCGAGAAGATCCTCAAATCCTTGAAGGACAATCCCAAGCTCTCTTCCGACAGCCGAAACCGCGTCGAATGGCTGCTGAGCATTTACGCGACCCGGGAAAAATTCTGGGCCGCTCTCAAGCCCGCCATGGACAAGTCGGTGAACGTCGGCGATCAGCTCAAGGGCCGCAGCGTCGAGCTCCTGACCTTCCTCTTCGCGAACCACATCTTGGCGGAGAAGGGCTACAACAGCTTCCTTTATTCCGACCAAGTGAAGGAAGCCGCGAAGACCTTCCACCAGGTCTTCACGAAGGTGGACCCCTCCTACAACGCGGGAAAGAACTATTACGCCTACATGAAGTCGGCCGTTTCCGAGCTCCGCACCGTCAACATCCCCGAGGCCCAGAAAAGAGAACTTCTCCTACGAATTGGGTTCTTGGAGAGCGAGTACACGAAGGCCGCGCAAAAGGAGATGATCGACATCTTATCGAGCCAGCCCGACGAGCAGTCCTATCGCGAATATCTCAAGATCAAGTACGGCGACACCCCGCTGCGCGCGGAAGCCCTCGACATCATCCTTAAGAACACCGCGATCAAGGCCGAAAACGGCTCGCTTTCCTTCGTATTGCCCATGGACAAAATCAGTAAAGAGCTGAAGGATTGGGCCAACGGCAAATCCCCCGAAAAAAGACAGGAAGCCATCACGGCAATCCTCTTCCTCTTGAAGAATCTTTTCGAAAAAGACGGTAAGATGGAAGTCTTCTGGGACAAGAAGCTCCAGCAGACGGACAATTTCTATCAAACCGGAAATTTCACCGTCATGAGCTATAACAAAAAGGCTCTGGAATCCCTGATCGTCTGGGCGCGAAATTCCGCCAGCGACGAGAAAGTGACCCTGCCGCCCGAGGAGCTTCCCCACACGGCGCTGCGCAAATGGACCTTCGGCAGCGAGCTCGGTATCGGAGTCGCGGGCCTCGGAGTTGGCACCGCGCTGGCTTTCGCCCCTATCAAGGACAAAAACACCCAATACTTCACCCAGGGCGGGGCCTTCATTATCGGGTCCTCCGCCCTCGGTTCCGCGACCGGAAACTTCATTTCCTATAAGACCGACGCCACCAAGAACCTCTGGGTGTACGACGTGGGCGGGGCCATCGTCGGCGGATTGCTCGGCGGCCTGATTTACGGCCTCACCACCACCAAGCCGCCCGCTTTCGGCGGTCCCGGCAATCCTAACGACGACCCCGCGCGCCGAAATCCCGTCGATGGCTACGGCCCTTGAGGTTTGACAAGCCCGCTTCAAAACGGCTAAGCAAGTCTTTATGGAAAACCAAGTACATAAAGTCGTCATCATCGGTTCCGGCGCCGCCGGACTCACCGCCGCCGTCTATGCCGCCCGCGCCAACCTCGATCCCGTCGTGATCGACGGCACCATGCCCGGCGGACAACTCACCACCACCACCGACGTCGAGAATTTTCCGGGCTTCCCCGAAGGGGTCATGGGTCCCGAGCTCATGGACCGCATGCGCCAACAAGCCGAGCGCTTCGGCACCAAGATGATCTTCGACCAAGTCCTCGAAGTGGACCTGAAGTCCAATCCCAAGAAATTGAAATTGGGCCAGAGCGAAATCCAGGCCCACGCCGTGGTCATCGCCACCGGCGCCTCGCCCAAGCTGATCGGGCTCGAGGCCGAAAAGAAACTGATGGGACGCGGGGTTTCCACCTGCGCCACCTGCGACGGAGCCTTTTTCCGCAACGCCGACTTGATCATCGTCGGCGGCGGCGACTCCGCCATGGAAGAAGCGACCTTCCTCACCAAATTCGCGAAAAAAGTCTACGTCGTGCATCGCCGTCACGAGCTGCGCGCCAGCAAGATCATGCAGGAGCGGGCCTTCAAGAACGAGAAGATCGAATTTATCTGGGATTCCGCCGTCGACGATATTTTGAGCGAAGGAAAGAACGAAGTCACCGGAGCCCGAATCAAGAATCTCAAGACCGGCGAAACCAAGGACATGAAAATCGACGGCGTCTTCGTCGCCATCGGACACGTCCCCAATTCGGCCCCTTTCGCGAAGCAGCTCAAGACCGACGAGAACGGCTATATTCTCGTCACCAAGGGCTCCGCGACCGAGCTCCCAGGCGTCTTCGCCGCCGGCGACTGCGTCGACCACGTCTACCGTCAAGCCATCACCGCCGCCGGCATGGGCTGCATGGCAGCCTTGGATGCGGAGCGATATTTGGCGAATCTTGGGCTCGACGATTAGATCTACTTAGCTTTTATCCTAAAAAAACCATGAGTATTGCCATAACCGCCATGAATGGAGGGGTTCTCTCCTCCGCACCGTTCGGGCCCCTCAGGCCGGGGCCCTCCCTGCGGCGAATTCGCCCTCGATGATGATAGGCCTTGAGGTGAGGGCAAATTCGAGGCTGCTCTGGAGAGAACCCCTCCATTCATGGCTCGTGCAGAAAAGGCCTTATTTAAATCGGTCCTTTTTTCTCTCTAACGTTCGAAAATCAAATCATCCCATGTCTCATTCCCCATAAACTGAGGTGATTTTCACCGGCATGATTTTTGCGATGGGTACTGCACAATGCCAATCGCCACCCTACTCTCCGCCGGCCTGATGGGAATCGACGCTACCCCGATTCACGTCGAAATCGACATCACCAAAGGCATGCCCGGTTGGTCGACGGTGGGCCTCGCCGAAAATGCCGTGCGGGAAGCCAAAGAACGCGTCATCTCCGCGATTCATAATTGCGGATACGAGTTTCCCTTTCGCCGCATCACCCTCAACCTCGCGCCCGCCGACGTGAAAAAAACCGGCACGGCCTACGATTTACCCATCGCCATCGGTCTGTTGGCGGCCTCCGACTTATTTCCCGTCGAGGCGCTGCGTGGTTATGGATTTTTAGGCGAGCTCTCCCTCGACGGGCGGCTGCGACCGGTACGCGGCGCTCTTTCCGTGGCGGCGCTCGCTAAAGACCAAGGTTGGAAGGGCCTGATTCTCCCCCTAGAGAATCTACCCGAGGCCGGGCTCATCGGAGTGCCAGGATTGCGTGGCGCCAAAGACCTGCCCGAAGTCGTCGAATACTTGAGCGGCAAGCGCGGATTACCAGGCCCCGAGGACCTCCCGAAGCCCAGCAGCACCTTACCGCGCACCCTCCCCGACTTCGCCGAAGTT
>JAIOPF010000067.1 GCA_021414045.1 Deltaproteobacteria bacterium
GAACTTCCCCAAACTGACAATCACTGGCCCCGCCTCGCCCCAATGCAGTACTTGGGGACCGATCACGATGCCTAAGCCGATCTCCAAGACGATAACCGGAAGCCGAAGCCGTGGCGTAAGGTGCGCCAGCAATGGCGCCAGGACTCCCACGGCAAAAATCAGCAAAATGGTGGTTTTCTCGATGGAGCTCAAAAGGACCCTTATTACCTTCCCATTTCACCCATGCGTTTTTGCATTTCCCGCATTTGTTCCTGCATCTCTTTGGCCTGGTCGATTTGCCTGTAACCCATGGGCAGCTGAAAAACCGCCGCTTCGATAGGGCCCTCTTTGACCGAGGTCGCCTCTTCGTCCCATCCCTTGGTGCCTCCGCCAAACAGGCCCTTCATTTTTGAGGTGTTGACGCGCCGCAATGGAGTTCCCTTGAGCCCGGCCAAGTCCTTCTGGCCTTGGGACGTCATATTGCCCAACACGCCGCCCATCATCCCTTGGGCGGCTTCGGCCATTTGATCCGCATCGGCGCTGGGATTCTGTGGCGGAACCAGGGAAGGATCGACGCAGACCTCTTCACTCATCTCGAATTTCCCGCCCTTACGTTCGACCTTGTAATTGTCGCAAGCCCGCCCGGCGATGGTCAGGGCTCCCAACTTTTGCAAAACGGCCTTGTCCGGGTCTCCCAAGTACTTGTTGGCGCTCCTTTCCAAGCTCTCGCCCATGGTCTCGTTTTTTTTCAGTCCCGGTTTATTCATCATCTCTCCCATCATCTGGCTCATCCCGCCCATCATTCCGGACATTGACTTGAAGTTAATGGACTCGACCTGTTTTTTGCCGTGATCGATGGTGTAGATCGTCCCCTTCGTATAGTCCGTGAGGATATCGATCTTGCTCAGCTTGTCCGACGAAAGCTGATATTGCTCGGACCAATAAACCGTCTTTTCCCCCTTATTTTTTTTCCCCTCCTTGAGCTGGTAGGTCACGGTGAGATCGGTGGCTAGGGCGGGAAGCGAGAGTCCCATGAGGAGGACTGCGGCGGCGAAGCGTTTCATTTTCTTTCTCCTTACGGTGTCCTCGGGGTACCGGAAATCCGGCACTGGATTGTTGGGCTAAGGTCTCGTGATTCGGGAAGCGGGGTCCCTGAGCCGCTGGCTGCATTTTAAGAGATCTGGGGAAAATGGCAAATGATTCGAACAGTGTGTGTAAGGGACTTGCTCAACATGCGCTAATTTCATGTCACTCCGACATTCCATCGACTCTCCATTCCGCTCTCCTCTCGAATTTTTGCCGCGTTTCCGAGGTTATTTCCCAAGGGGCGCCGCTGGTCTCCAACTTGCAATGAACCTCCTCAAGGATCGACTGGAGAACGCAGCCGCGGACTCCGCAAAAAAGGAGGAGCAAATATGAAAAAGGGAATTCTACTATATCTTACGGTGATTCTTTGTGGCCTGGCAGGATGCGCGTCGGGAAACAAGAATGAGGCAACCGTCAGCGATCAAATCGACAACGAGATTAGCGCGGTGAGCCAAGCGGATCCGGCAAATGAAAATGGAGCGGCAGCCCCCGACCCCGCCTCCGTCGCCGCCGCTCCGGTGGCGCCTGCCGCACCTGGCACGGCTCCATCCACCTTAGGGGGAGCGCCGGCACCGGCTCCAGCCGCCCCCGCCGCACCCGCCCCTGCAACGGCACCAGCGTCGGCCCCAGTGCCAGCAACACCGATTGACGAAATGGCCGCCCTTCATGAGAAATACGCCGCAGCCGTGGGAATTACCAAAGCCGAAGCCGAGACTTATTGGAACAAGAGGATGGGGGCGTCCAAGCCAGGAGAAGTCGCTAAAAACATCGAATCACTCAATAACTTCTTTGGATTCTTGTTCGATTCCGACAGCGAACTCACCTACGACGTCGCGATGATCAAGTTTCATTCGTCAAAAGTCCACGATTGCCTGGCGGGTGATAAAACCATGCTACCCCTCATGATGACCGCCCTCACCTCCCTGAGAAAATACAGCGAATTGGCCTCGGTCGAGACCCTCGAGGCGGCCGAGATCTATGGTGTGGATCTCAAGGAAGTCACGGACAGAAACGCCGAATACGTCGTATCCAACGGTTTCGTCCTGCCGGTGCTATCCGTGATCCGTTATATCCAGACGAATGGCGCGGTTTCCAACTCTTCCCAGGACAACGAACGGGTCCAAATCGCCATCCAATTACAGGCCATCTTTCACGCCCTCACATTTTCTTATCATAACGCCAGCGGGGACCCGGCCTTCGTCTCCAACGTCAGCTTTCTAGACGCGAAACCCCTGCTGTTTAAGCCGATTTTCGCCTTCGAGACCAACCATGGCGGCTATGGTTTCGTGGACGGGGCCGCGGTGCGGTTCGTCTACTGATCAAAAATCCAAACGCAAAGCCCCCCACCCTTTTCGGGTGGGGGGCTTTGTTGTTTCCAAACTCATCTTAATCAATGACCCTAAGTAGCCCCTCATTTTCTTCATTCGCTGCGAAATTATTCTCGAGTTGAGGTGAAAACGGAATAATATAGGCCAGATGCTAACTCGGCTTTCCCATCGACTCGGTATTTGCTGGGTCCTTTCGATCCTGGCATTGGCCTCTTGCATGAGTGCCCAACCAGAATATCAACGAGCCGGAGAAAGATTCATTCAAACCTATTATCTCCGATCCGACCCTAGGCAGGCGTTGGAACTAACGACGGGCCCGGCGCTAGAAAAGCTGACCCACGAGTTGAGCCTGCTTGAAGGCGTTCCCAATTCCCATCCCTCCGAACAACCGAAAATGAGCTACAAGATCTTCTCATGCGAAATGATCGATCCACAGACGGCTCAGTGCGGTTATCAGCTCGATATTCAAATGGACAAGCTAAGGATACGCAAGGGACTCTTGACCCTAAAAATTTCGGAGGGACGATGGCTGGTGACCCAGTTCGTCGAAGAGCCCTATGAGTCGCTCGCTCCCGGCCAGGACCGCCCTAGCGGGGTTTAGGCCTTATTTTTTCTCATCCCCGACAAAGAATTTTTTGATCTCATGGCCGGTTTTCTGAAAGCCCTTGTCCATTTCGTGACCGGTCTTCTGAAAAGCCTCTTTGACGTTATCGACGTGCCCATCGTCCTTTTTATCAGGCTCATCATGATTGGGAGAAGGATTGGAATTCGGAGCAGCCACAGTGGCGTCGATTTTGATGACGGAAGGTGGCGATTTAGATTCGCAAGCGAGAATGCTTACCCAAACCGCAATAGGAATTATTAGAGAAATTTTTTTCATAATTTCATCTTAACGGGTCGTTTTACAAACGATAATGAGGTTAATCCTGATTTTTCTTTGGGGGAAATCCCCAGAATGGCGAAGACGAAGGTTTGAATTCCGAACCATACAAGAAGCAATCGACCGAAACTCATACCTTCGTCTTAATTATTTTTTACTTATTTTCTTGTTTCTGCCTCCGCCTGATGGGGAGCGGGATTGGTGTTCGGAGAAGTGGCAGTGGCGTCGATTTCAATGCAGAGGGAAACTTGCCACGCCTCCCCAAACTCCGAAGACGCGCAACAGCCAAATAATCACGGCAATCACCACCACCACATTTAAAATCGTTTTAATCGAACTCGCCATCGGAATGTAGTTATTGATCAGCCAAAGCAAAACGCCGACGACGATCAGGATAAGGACAATATGAAGTAAGGGCATACTGCCTCCTTAATGATTACTTTTTCCACCGAACATACCGAAAGCGAAGCCCACCGCGAGACCGACGGCGGTAGCGATTAATACCGACTGCAATGGCTTAGCCCGGATACCACCCTGCATTTGCCGACGCGCATCTCCCACCTTCTTCTCACCTTGCTTGTAAAGATCGCCCAGCTCTTCTTTGGTAACATCGAAAGAATGCACCGCCGCATCCTTCACTTCTTTGCCAAAACGGCCGACGTCGGCCGCAATGTTTGAGGCCAAATGGGAAGGACAATCAGTGGCCCTTTCCTGGATATGCTCGAATTTATGTTTTAAATGCTCGCCCATGAGAATCACCTTTGTTAAAAGTTTATGGATCCACACTTCGGAGATCAATCATCTCCAAGCTATCGTAGAGGATACCATCAGTTCCAAATAGAGGCATTCATGCGAAACATGATTCTTCAATGGGGCTTTCCCCTACGGCTTGAGCAAAGTCGAATTTGCTCCGTCTTCCTCACCGCCTGCACCGCCGCTGAATGAATAACCATCCAAGCAGGACCACACCCAGCGGTGCCATGAATCCTCCCGCCGACCCTCCATTTCCGAGCGAGCACCCCGACCACCCATGACAGTCGCCCGGCGCGTTTCCGGAATTGTTGTTGAAGCCTGAACCTTCGAGGCAGCGACCCGTAAACGGCGGAATCGGTGTGGAGGTAGGGGTGGGGTTGCATTGGCAAGTCGCATCATTGCATCCGCCCGCGCCGCAATTATTGGCCGACGTGCCGTCACATTCTTCGGTGGGATCGATGATGTTATTCCCGCAAAAGGGGCAGTACTGCTCAGGGATACAATCGGCGTCGCAAAGAGTGGGGTCGTTGTCGCAGGCCGGATCGTTGGCGTTAAAAGGAACGCAGAAGGCCGGGCAGCACAAATCGGATACACCGCCGCTGCAGGCGGTGATAACCACCTGCGGTTCGCAAGTGCCAGTTTGTTCGTTGCACGCCGATTGGGTGCAGGCATCACCATCCTCGCAAACGGCATCGCCGGTTCCGGTGAAAGGAGGTCCAGGAAAAGTAATCGCCGGAGGAGGGGCGCTGCAAACAGTAGGTGTCGCCGGGGGAACTGGTAAAGGCGCGGTGATAGTGTCCCGCGTCGTTAACACGGTTCCACCAAACGACAAGGCCCTCCCCTCCCAAGTGATCGTGTCACCTATCGTGATGCCGGAATCATCAATAGCCGTACCGACGAAAGTCGAGTTCGCGGCGAGCGTCGTCGCTCCGGCAGGAGTCCACCAGACATTACAAGCCGAAGCCCCATTGGTTAAGGTAACGCTGGATCCGGTCACTGAGGTCAGGGCGCCATTCACCCTGAAGACATAGGTACCGGCACCATTAAGCGTTATTCCCGCCGTTCCGATGGAGGCCGCGCCAGTAATGCAATAAACCCCAGGCGTGTAGGCGCCGATCGGCCCGTGGGTCGTGTCGGTGGCCAGGTCAACGGCACCCGGTGCGAAATTAAAAGTGCAAGCCTGACCAGCGATGGCGGCCAAGGCGACGCCTTGGTCTGTTCCCGCCCCGCTGTAAGTAGCATCCGCGACATGGGTGCTGCCGCTCACGGTGGGCGCAGGCCCGGACAGAGTCGTGTATCCAAGATCGCCGTTGATGGTGCTTCCCGCGGCATTGTTGGTATAGGTGCTAGCAAGGATACCAAAGGTATCCGCCCTACCAAGGTCGGGTCCAAGGCAAAGGGAGGGCGATATCGCACCACCCCTTGGACAGGACTCGTCAAAACCGGGAACCAAACAATCTATCGCACAATTTTGACAATCTTCGCCTAAACCGATCTCACAGGCCCCGTTCCCACAAGTTGGTTGAGTAACGGGCCTCGGAGGTTCACAAAGAATACATTGCGGATCAGTGGAGGTGAGATCGATCGAGTAATCGCATCCCGTGGGATTATCGGGACCACCTTGAATACATTGGGCGGTGCGACAAAGGTTCTCTTCGAGACCTCCCGAAAAGGCATCACAGAAAGTCGGGTCAGGATCGCACTGGTTAGTTCCGGTATTGCAAGTCCAGCAAGTACCACAAGGAGCGCAATCCGCATCGGCAGCGCATGCCGTGACCGCCGTGCATTGCTGAGCCGAAACATCCTGAGGCTGAAAGGTCATCAGGCCTGCCGCAGCCAAAAAGGAAAAAAGCAATAATTGAATTTTGATTTTAAACATTTTTTACTCCTTATTTTCGAATTTTGGAGTGATGCAATAATCCGGATGAATATGAAATATTCGTCATTTCATTTTTCTTATTATTTTGGAATAGGGAGATTTCGGTGAAGAAATTCATCTTGCGCCACTTTCGATTTCCAATTGTAACACCGCGATTCAGCGCATTTGGATTTTATTTTTAGATTTCCTCTTTTTATTTTTTTAAACACGTTTTTTTTTCGCACATGAGGAATTTTACAAATACTTCACGAAGAGCCCGAAGGGCGACGGCCGCTTTTTGTAAAAATATTTCAAACTAGCCCTTCTCATAAGGGTGGGGCCATTCGCATCTCGGCAAACTCTCTATCCTCGCAATCCGCAAGCCCCCCCCCAGGGGGCCATGCTATCAGTGGTTCGCGGGGCGATCATTCCTCTGGGATTTTTTAACTGAATTGCGCGCGACTGTTCAGATTTATCGCCAAACTGTCTTCTTTATTTAATTACGGCCCGGATTCTGCTGCTTGCACAACACGCACCAAAGACAGCCATCAAAAAAAGAACGAAGATAACGAAGACAAGATAACGAATACGGAGGTTTCATTTTCGAACCACAAGTTTTATTTTCGGTCTATCCAAAACATCCTTTTCTTAATTTAGATCAACATTCCGGCCGAAACCGCTTGGCCTTACCTTTGCTGTGTAACAAAGCATGCCCACTCTTCCTCGTTACGCCGTGCTCGGCGATAATTCGGTCTTCCACATCACCTGGCAGTGCCACAATAAATCCTGGCTCATGAAATCCGATGCCGCAAAACGCCTGTATTACAACCTCCTACTCAAGTACAAAGACCGTTATGGCGTGCAGTTCTACTCTTATTGTTTCATGTCCAATCACCCCCACCTAACGGGGCGCTGCGGAGACAAAAAGCTATTGTCGGACTTATTTCGAGTCGTGAACTCCCTATT
>JAIOPF010000068.1 GCA_021414045.1 Deltaproteobacteria bacterium
TGTCTCCCTTCTTGCACTTGGGAAGGACATGGCTTTGAACGATTTTTCTCCAGGCTTCCAGGGTCAAATCGGATTCAAAGCGTAAGACTTTTTGATAGAGCTCGTTGGTCCATTCGAGGGGCCGCACCCCATCCTTCAAACGTTTGGGATCGAAGGGGCGCTTGGGCAGTGCGGCGAAAAAAAAGCCCTTGAGGGAATCGAGGTCTTCCCTTCGGAAACGGTATTGGCCTTTTACTTTGGAAAATTTATGGCAGGCGTTTTTCCACTGAGCGACGGAAAAGCGCCGCGCGTCAATAAAACCCCGCTGATAGATCTTTTCGAGGGAGGCTTCCGACGCGACCCGAAAGCCCTCTTCTTCAGCGGGATCGAGGTTTTTCCAAACGTAGTCGATGAATTCCGTCATAATAAGCCAAAGATAATCGCAGGATCCGCGTTGACAAACAAAAAATAATGACTATCTAGCTCCGGGGAAGCAGCAAAGGTCAAGCCGTGAAGCGCGATTACTACGAAATTCTCAGCATCCATCGAGAGGCCTCGGTCACCGAGATCAAGTCCGCCTATCGCAAAAAGGCCCTCGAGTGCCATCCCGACCGCAATCCCAGCGCGGAGGCCGAAGAGCAATTCAAAGAGGCTTCCGAGGCCTACGAAGTCCTGAGCGACTCCCAAAAACGCGCCGTCTATGACCAATACGGTCACGCCGGGCTGGACAGCCGGGGCTTTCACCATGGCTTCAGCGACATGGGAGATATCTTCAGCAATTTTTCGGATGTCTTCGAGGGTTTTTTCGGAGGGGGGCGTGGGCGCAGCCGCAACGGTCCATCGCCGGGCCAAGACCTCCGGTATGACCTCCAGTTAAGCTTCATGGAAGCTTTTCAAGGCCTTGAAAGAAAAATTGAAATTGAACGCCAAGAATCTTGCGTTTCTTGCGAGGGCCGCGGCTATCCCAAAGGCCACGAGCCCACGACTTGTCGCCACTGCGGAGGCAAGGGCCAACTCTATCATTCCCAAGGGTTCTTCACGATTTCCTCCACTTGCGGTTCTTGCCAAGGTCAAGGCCGGGTTGTCAAAGAACACTGCTCCGAATGCCGGGGTCGCGGCAGCATTGGCCGAAGCAAGAAGCTCAACGTGAAGGTTCCAGCCGGAGTCGACAACGGCAATCAACTTTGCCTGCGTAGCGAAGGGGAGGCCGGCAAAAACGGCGGACCTCCGGGAGACCTCTATGTCGTTCTCCACGTCGAAGAAGACCATCGCTTCCAACGCCATGGGGCCGAACTGCATTTAGAGCAAAAAGTTTCGATGGCGGCCGCCGCCTTGGGGCACGAAGTGGAAGTCCCGGTGCCCGAGGGTCATGAAAAGCTGAGGGTCCCGCCGGGAGCCCAAACCGGTGACATCCTCAAACTATCCGGAAAGGGGATGCCCAACTTGCGGCATAAAGGTCGAGGCGACCTACTGGTTCATCTTTTCGTCGAAACCCCCAAGAACTTGAGCCCCAAGCAAGAAGAGTTGCTGCGGGCCTTCCTCACGGAAAGCGGCGAAAAGACAGCCGAAAGTTCCTTTACCAAATCCCCAAAAAAATCTAAGAAGTCCAAGCGCTGGTTTTAAATCCAAAATCCGTGGTCGAACGCCTACTGATGGGCATACTCCTCGAAGGGCATATCTTGGTAGAAGGCGTTCCTGGATTGGCGAAAACGACGACGGTGAGGGCCCTGGCGAGGGTCCTCGACGTCAAGTTTCAACGAATTCAATTCACGCCCGACCTCCTGCCGGCGGACTTGATCGGAACCCAGATCTTCAATCCCAAGACCCAAGAATTCACCGTCAAGCAAGGTCCCATTTTCGCCAACGTGATCTTGGCCGACGAAATCAATCGTGCGCCGGCCAAGGTGCAAAGCGCCTTGCTCGAGGCCATGCAAGAGAAGCAGGTCACCATCGGCAGCAACACCTTCAATCTCGAGCCGCCATTCGTCGTATTGGCCACGCAAAACCCCATCGAACAAGAGGGAACCTATCCGCCGCCCGAAGCCCAAGTCGACCGTTTCATGCTCAAGCTGAACGTCTCCTACCCCAGCAAGGAGGAAGAAATCGCCATCATGGATAGGGCGCGCAGCGGCAATTGGGGAGAAATCACGGCGGGCCTGAATCCCGCCCAGTTGAAAGAAATGCAGGATCTGATCGGCCAGATCTATCTCGATCCCAAGATCAAGGATTACATCGTCCGCATCGTCATGGCGACGCGGAATCCCGCCGAGCTCAAGCTCGGTCTGGAAAGCTACATCCAATTCGGGGCTTCGCCTCGCGCGAGCATCTATCTCCCGGCGAGTACGAGAGCGCCTTCCGCGGCCGCGGCATGGAATTCGAGGAAGTCCGCGAATACCAGCCCGGCGACGAAATCCGTTCCATCGACTGGAACGTCACGGCACGCAGCGGCCGGCCTTTCGTCAAAGTCTACCGAGAAGAGCGCGAGATGACGGTCATGATCTTGGTCGACATGTCCGCGTCCCTCGATTTCGGCACCCGCGGCCGACTCAAGCGCGAATCCGCCGCCGAAGTGGCCGCCGTCCTGGCCTATGCCGCCATCAAGAGCAACGACAAGGTCGGGCTGATCCTCTTCACCGACCGGGTCGAAAAATTCATCCCCGCGAAAAAGGGCAGGGGGCACGTCTATCGGGTCATCCAAGAGATCCTGACTTTCACGCCGCAGCACCCCAAGACCCAGGTCCGAGTACCCCTCGAGTATCTCATCCGTGTGATGAACCGGCGGTCCATCTGTTTCTTGATCTCGGATTTCGTCGACGAAGGGTATGACCGTGCCCTGGCCGTCGCCAAGCGCCGGCACGACATGGTCTGCATCCAGCTTTTTGACCCCGCCGAGGGAGCCTTTCCCAAAGCGGGGTGGATCCAATGGCGCGATCCCGAGACCGGCGACCTCGAATGGGTGAACAGCTCCCGTGCGGGATTCCAAAAAAAATACCGGGAGCTCTCCGAGAAGATCCTCGCGCGCCCGCAAAAGACCTTCCAGTCGATGGGGGTGGACTCCGTCCTCATCGACCAGAGCAAGGATTACATCCAGCCCTTGCTGCAATTTTTTCGCTTTCGGGAGAAACGACAATAAATGACGGCGACCCCATTGCCCCAACTTGACCAGATGAAGGACATCCTCGACCTCAAGGACATCCACGCCTGGGATGTGCGCTGGGTTTGGGCGCTTGGAGCTTCGCTGCTCCTGATCCTCTTGTTGGTCATCGCCCGTTCGCTCTGGAAAAACCGCAAAAAGAAACCCGCCGCGCCCGCCATTCCCCTGACTCCCTTGCAGGCCGCGCTCAAGAAGCTCGACGACTTGGTCAACAGCCGCCTGGTCGAATCCGGTCAGGTGCGACGTTTTTATTTCGGCCTCTCCGACTTGTTCCGCGAATTCATCGAGCGTGAATTGGAGATTCCCGCCTGCGAGGCCACGCTAGAAGAACTGAGACCCAAGCTGAAAAGCTCGGCTTGGCTCAACCCCGACCAGACTCGGGAGGCGACGGGCCTGCTCGAACTCGCCGACATGGCCAAATTCGCGCGCTACGTGCCGCCTCGAGAGGAAATCGTCGGCAGCGTCAAGGCCTGCCGCTCTTGGATCACCCAGGTCGCCGAGCAACGCCAAAGGGCATTGGCCGAAAGCCTAAAGCAGAAAGAGGCGGGGGCCTAAATGCTTCGCTTCCTCTACCCATGGGTCTTGTTGGGCTTGGCGCTTCCCCTCGGCTTGATGCTTTTCGAACGGTTTCGCCGCGGCGGTCCTTTTTTGCGTTTTCCCCTCACTAGCGGCGTGCCCACCCTGTTCCGAAGACGCGATGGGTTTTGGATGCGGATCAATCCCATCTTGCTGTGCCTGGCCTTGGCATGCTTGATCGTCGGACTCGCGCGACCCCAGCGCGGCCGGGCCGAGACCGAGGTGACCAGCGAAGGCATCGACATCATGCTCGCCATCGACGCCTCCGGCAGCATGGCGGCGATGGACTTCAAGCTCGACGGCGAGGCGGTCAATCGGCTCACCGTCGTGAAAAAAGTCGTCTCCGAATTCATCCAACAACAGAAGGGCGACCGTCTCGGCATGGTGGTGTTCGGCGACGAGGCCTACACCCAATGCCCGCTGACCTTGGACTATGACGTCCTGACCCAATTGCTCGACCATGTCGAAGTCGGAATCGCCGGCGACGGCACAGCCATTGGAGATGGCTTAGCCCTGGCCGTCAAGCGACTCAAAGACCTACCGGGAAAATCGCGGGTGGTCATCTTGCTCACCGACGGCCGCAACAACGCCGGCTCGGTCTCGCCCGAAAAAGCGGCCGAGATCGCCAAGACCTTCGGCATCAAGGTTTACACCATCGGCATCGGAACCAAGGGGCCCGTGCCTTTTCCGCAACCGGGAATCTTCGGCAATCGCCTGATCTACGTCGATTTGGACATGGATGAAGAGACCCTCGAGAAGATCGCCAATGCGACCAACGGACATTACTACTTCGCGACCGACACCAAGAAACTCGAGGCTATCTATCAAGAGATCGGCCAACTCGAGAAAACCAAGGCCAAGGTCAAACATTACGAAGTCTACGAGGAGTATTACGCATACTTCGGATTCGCGGCCCTAGGGCTAGTGCTGCTCGAAGTGTTCCTCGGCAGCACTTGGCTCCGGAGGTTGGCCTAAGATGCGCTTCAACCATCCGGACTTGGTCTTCCTTTTCTTCCTTGTCCCGCTATTGCTGGCTTTGCTCCTCTACCAGGGACGACGACGCAAAAAGGCCTGGCGGGCCTTGGCAGACGCCGAACTTCAAGGCCGCTTGATGCCCAACCGCTCGCCCTGGCGTCTGCTCTTAAAAAACACCTTAAAAGTAGCCGCGCTTTGCTTCTTGGTCCTTGCCCTGATGGAGCCGCAATGGGGCATGAAGGAAGAAGAGGTCACGATGAAGGGCGCCGACCTCATGTTGGTCATGGACGTCTCGAATTCGATGCTGGCCCAGGACATCAAGCCCTCGCGGCTCGAACGCATGAAGCGCAAATTGCGGGACCTGCTTGAAATCCTCGCCGGAGACCGCGTCGGGCTCATCGCTTTCGCCGGACGCAGCTTTTTGCTCTCGCCGCTGACTATCGACTACGGAACTCTCGAAATGTTCATCGACGAGCTCACGCCTCAAACCATACCCGTCCAGGGCACCGACCTCAGCGGGGCGCTTTCCCTGGCCATCAAGGCCATGAACGACAAGGATTCCGCCAAGGCCATCATGGTTTTTTCCGATGGGGAGGATTTTAGCGAGAAACTCGATAAAATGATCGATGTCTTAAAAGAGAAGAAAATCAAGATCTTCGCCCTGGGCTTTGGCACGGCGGAAGGAGCTCCCATCCCGGAATCGGGAGGTGGATTTAAAACAAACTCCGACGGCCAGATGGTCGTATCTAAGTTGAAGGAAGAGGCCTTGAAAGACCTGGCCCTTCAAACGGGGGGCGCCTATGTCCGGGCGGTGACGGGTGACGAGGATTTAAAGCGCCTCTACGTCAAGGGCGTCCGAGGCGCGCTCGAATTGAGTGAGTTGAAGGCGGCTCGAAAACAGGTCTGGGAAAGTCGATTTTATTGGCCCTTAGGCCTCGCCTTGGCTCTTCTAGTTCTGGAACGCTTGGTTTCCGACTCCAAGCGGACCAAGAAAAAGCTTAATTTCGCGAACGGATATTAAAAAATGCGTCTCGTTCCCTACAAATTATTCGGCCTGGCTCTACTGGGGGCTCTCGGCTTTTCCACCCAGGCTTGGGCGGGACCGACGGATTATTGGCGGGAATACGAGGGACGCAAAGCCTACCAAAGCAAAAACTATCCCGAGGCCCAGAAAAATTTCGAAAACAACCTCAAGGCCGACGCGGATCCCCAGGATTTTTATAATTTAGGGGCCGTGCAATACCGGACGGGATCCTTCGATAAGGCGAAAGACAGCTTTCAGGCCTCGACTCAAACCCAAGACCTGACCCTCAAAGAGCAGTCGCTCTACAATCTCGGCAACGTCCAATATCGGTTGGGCAAGTTGCCGGAGTCCATTCAAGCCTACGAGCAGGCCCTTAAAATCAATCCCAACGACGCCGAGGCTCAACTCAATCTCGCCTTCGTCAAAAGAGAGCTGCAAAAACAGCAGGAAGCCCAAAAGCAGCAAGACCAACAACAGAATCAGCAACAGCAACAAGACCAGAAGAACCAACAACAGGACCAACAAAAACAAGATTCTCAAGGCCAGCAGAACGCCCAAAAACAGGATTCCCAAGGGCAAGACCAAAAACAAAAATCCGACCAACAGCAAAGCCAGGGGCAAGATCCGCAAAAGCAACAGCAGCAGGGGCAGGGACAAAAAGACCAGCAAGACCAGCAGAAGCAGGGTCAAGCCGGCCAGGAACCGCAAAAACAGCCCGACGAAAAGCAGGCTCAGAATCAAGACCCGCAGAAGCAGGAACAGCAGGGACAGAGCGGTCAAAAGCCGGACGAAAATAAACAGCAAGACCAAGGCCAACAAGGAAAACAAGATTCCCAAAAGCAAGATCAGGCCGACGGCAAGCAACAGCCAAAGCCCCAAGGTTCCGAGGGCCAACAAAAGCAGGATCAGGCGCAATCGGGCAAAGAAGGTTCCCAAGACCCGCAAAAATCCGGGCAAGACCAAGGTAAGGAACAAAATTCCGGCAAAACTCCGCAGTCTCCACAGGCTTCCCAGGGCCAAGGCGAACAGGGAGATCAAAAGGAAAAGAAAGACGGAGAGGGCGGTTCCGAGGGACAGCAACAGCAGGCCCAAAAGGATCAACAGGGCGATCAAAAGAATTCCCAGGGCCAGCCGCAGGATTCCGGCGACGCCGGGCAGCAAGATAAATCCGATGGGGGCGAGGGACAGAAGAAACCGAATTTAGAAGGGAAGTTGGAAGCTTCGGGAGAGACTCCGAAAGAAAGTTCCGGCGGAAAACAAGGAAAAGTGAAGGCCAAACCCGGCCCAGGCGAACAAGAGGCGGGACGTTGGCTAGAAATGATCGAGGACCACAGCGAAGCGATCAGACAAAAGCAAATCCGCGAGGCCATGGGTCACTCGCGAACGCCAACGAATGATTGGTAGGAGACGAAGTTTCGGATATAGGGTTTCAGCGATGCGCCGCAAAGTTTTTTCATTAATATTCCTTTTTTTCGCGACCTTTGGTTTCGGCCCGCGCTTGGCCCTGGCCGAGGAGCCCACCGTCCATGTCGAGGTCGATAGCGATACCGTGTCCATGGACGAGACCTTGACCATGACCGTCGAGATTCACGGGGGTAGCGCGATGACCACGCCGGATATTCCTCCCTTGGGAAATTTCGACGTGGTGGGTCGTTCGACGTCCAATGCGGTCGAGATCATCAACGGCGAAATGAGCGTCAGCAAGACCTTCACTTACGTGTTGGCACCGCGGCGGGTCGGAAGCTTCAATATCGGTCCCGTGAAAGTTCATATCGAGGGACAGGAATATTCGGCAGCGCCTGTCCATGTCACCGTCACCGGCGACAATGGCGGCGGGGGCGGGCAGGGGGGCCAGACCTATACGACCCAGCCTCCGGGTTTTCCCACGATGCCCACCATGCCTTCCTTTCCGCAGATGCCGGGATTTCCGCCCTTTCCGAATTCTGGACAGCCCCAAAGACAACCGCCTCCCAGCGCCGATGATAAGCGTTACAGCGAAACCTTCGTCACCGCCGAAACCGACAAAAAAGAGGCCTATGTCGGACAGCAATTAATCTTTACCTTCCGCCTTTATACGGCCGTCAGCATTTCGGGGGCTCAGCTCAGCCTGCCGGACTTCAAGGACTTCTTCACGGAAGAGTTGGTCAAAGAACGCAAGTACGAGACGGAACTCAATGGGCGGCGCTACGGCGTCAATGAATGGCGTTTCGCGATTTTCCCCACCAAGGCCGGCACCCTCCAAACCGGAGATACCACGGTCAAGGGAAGCGTTCCCGTGCGCATGCAAAACGGCCCCTTTGACGATCCCTTCTTTCAGGGATTCGCGGTCAGTACCCGGCCCCGAACTTTCTCGGCGCCCACCATCGAGATTCAGGTGAAGGACTTGCCGCCGGCTCCCAAGGATTTCACCGGCCTGGTCGGGACCTTCGCGATGTCCAGCACCCTGAGCAAGGACTCGCTCAATTTGGGCGAGACCACGAATCTCAAGATCGAAATTTCGGGCAAGGGTAACATTCGCGAGGCCAACCTTCCCGAGCTGCAAAACCTGGATTACTTCAAAATTTATCCCTCGAAGCCCGAAGTGAAACTCGACAAGAGTCTCCAGGGCCTCGCTGGCAAAAAAACCTTCGAATACGCCCTCGTCGCCGACAGGCCGGGCACCACCAATATCCCGACCCAAGAATTCAGTTATTTCAATCCGGAATCCGGAGCCTACGAAAAACTCAGCACAGCCGCCCTGATGGTCCATATCTTGGGGAGTTCCTCCGGAGAAAAACTCGTGACGGCGGGATTGGACGACTCCCAAAGTCCCGTCAGCGAAAAATCGGGAGCCACCTTCGACCTGCGCCCGATCAAGCCGGCGGGCGAGATCCTTTATACTCAGGCCTTGCGCCCCTGGGAAAATACCTCCGCCTGGGCGGCGCTGTTGGGCGCTCCTCTGGGCTTCCTGGGCTTGATCGGTTTCGGCCGCTACCAGGCTAGGTCCATCGCCCACGCCGATGACCGAAAACGCAGCCGCGCCTTCAAGCGGGCGAAGGGGGCCTTGCAAGGCCTGGGCGGTTCGAAGACGGATTTTTCCAAGATGAGCCAGGCCTTGAAAGAATATATCAGCGACCGATTCCTGGTGAAAGGCACGGCCCTGACGCCCGGAGAAATCGAAGAGCTGCTCCGATCCAAGGGCGTTCCCATCGAGGTTTATCGCCGCATGGTTTATTTCATGGACCAACTCGATATGTGGCAATACGGCGGCATGGCGGATAAAATTCCCAGCGACAAATTGCTTAAGCTGGAGGCCATGGACCTGCTCCGGGAAATTGAAAAGGTGACCTAAGCGATGACGGCAACGGTAAAGAAAAATATTTTCAGGATTTTCTCGCTGCTGATTTGGCTGGCGCCAGGTCTGGCCCCAGCCGTGACCCCCTCCGAACTGTCCAACCAGGCTCAAGCCGATTATCAAGCCGGACGTTTTGCGGAGGCCATCAAGAACTGGCAAGAGTTGAGCGAGATGGGTTTCCTCAATGGCGACCTCTATTACAACATCGGAAGCGCCTATTGGCGCATGGGCAAAGTCGGTCAGGCCAGGCGCCAGTTTCTCATCGCCCGGAATTGGTCCCCGCGAGACCCGGAGATTCGGCAAAATCTGGCCTTCATCGAATCCAAAGTCGAAAAGCCGCGTCCCCTCGAGGGCCCCCGCGCCGTGCTGGCGAAGATTCCTTTCTACCGTTTTTCCCTGAACGCCTCCGAGAGCCTCGTCTGCAGCGCCATTTCCAGCGTCGTCTTGTTCGGCTTCTTGGCCTTGTTTCGCTGGAAACGAAAGCCCGCCTATGCCTTGTTGTCCGGACTGGCCGCGCTACTCCTCCTTTTTGGCTTAGGCCAGATCGGCGGAAGCGGAACGATTTCGGTTTCGGGCCAGCCCGCCATCGTCTTGAGCCCCAAGTTGCCCTTGCGAGAGGGGCCACTTCCGGAGGCCGCGACCCAAGAAGAGCTCAATGAAGGTTCCCTGGTCAGCCTGAAAAAATCCCAAGGCGATTTTGCGCTTGTCAAAAGCGCTTCCGGTAAGGAAGGTTGGGTCGATAAGGCAAGCCTTGGGGAAATTCCATGAAGGTCGAAGGACCCACACACCATTTTTTTAAAACCCGCGACGGGCAAGAGCTCTATTTTCAGAAATATCTCCCTGAAAAACCGAAGGGCATCTTGATCGTCGTGCATGGCCTGGCCGAACATTCCGGACGTTACCAATATTTGGTCGATTACTTCGCGAAAAGGGGTTGGGCGCTTTATCTCATGGACCAACGTGGTCACGGTCGCAGTCCCGGTCCTCGCTGGTACGCCCCCCATTTCGAAGACCTGGTCGATGATCTTGAGGCCTTCGTCGAAGAAGTTCGCCGGCTCGAGCCCAAGTTGCCGCATTTCCTCATCGCGCATTCTTTCGGAGGCCAGGTCACGGTCAATTTCCTTGCCCGGCAACCCAAGGGCTTGTCCGGCGTGATCCTCTCGGCGCCGAATCTCAAGATCGCCATGCCGGTTTCGGCTTTGAAGAAAGTGTTCGGGCATTTGGCCTCGCGATTTTTGCCCAGTTTCTTGATCCCCAACGATCTCGATGCCACTTGGATATCCCATGACCCCGAGGTGGTCCGTGCCTACGAAAAAGATCCTTTGGTCGGACACCAAATCAGTTTGAAACTGGGAATCGCTATCTTGGCGAACGTCGAAAAGGTGATGGGTTTGGCTCCGAAAATCAATCTCCCTATCCTGCTCTTGCACGGCGAGGCGGACAAGATCACCTCGATCGAGGGAACGCGCCGATTTTTCGAGAAAGTGGCTTCGAAAGACAAGCAGCTCAAGACCTACCCCGGTTTTTATCACGAAATATTCAACGAGGTCGAAAGGGCAGAGGTCTTCGCCGACGTCGACCATTGGCTCGAAAAGAGGTTGCCCAAGTGAATCCCGAAAAGCGCCAAAGGCTGA
>JAIOPF010000094.1:0-2479 GCA_021414045.1 Deltaproteobacteria bacterium
CCGAAGATGGCGTATCTCTTGACGGCGCTCGCGGGCGTGACGGTGATTTACTATTTTTACCGGGTAGTTTGGCAGATCAAGGTGTCCCATGCCCAAATCGAGTTGAACCCCTTCGTCTAAGGATTTTGGATTTATGTCCCAATCGGCGGTCAGTCAGTATTTACGGAACATTCGGGAGACGGCGTCCTCCATTTTCGAGGGCTTGACCATCACCCTGAGCCACATGGTCCGCAAGCCCGTCACGATCCAGTATCCCGACAAGACGGCGCGTCCCGTCAGCGAACTGATCCCCGAGCGCTCCCGCAGCTGGTTGCGCGTCGAGATGGACACCTGCACCGCCTGCCTCATGTGCGAGAGCAGCTGCCCCATCGATTGCATCAAGATTGTCGTCGCGAAAGACAGCCCCAAGGGCCGCGCCATGTCGGGCTTCGACATCGACATGGCGAAGTGCATGTACTGCGGGCTCTGCACCGAGCCCTGCCCCACCGGCGCCATCCATTTCATCCCCGAATTCGAACGGGCCTCTTACTCCCTGGAAGAGATGATTTCGCATTTCATCCCCGAGGGCGAGTACGTCGTGCCCTACAAGCCGCCGAAGAAGGACAAGGGGGATGAAGAGGCGAAAGAGGAAGAGGGGGCGGCGGCCGCCGAAGCCGACCCAGCGGAAGCCCCGCAGGGCCCGCTGAACTAAGAATTGAGGCCCTCTGCGGCGAGGAACGCGCGAGGGCCTGACAAAGCTTGACTTGGGATCTAAGCCTACGTAAGTACGGTCCGCCCGAAAAAGAGCGGCCCTTGAGCCACGGGATTTCCTTAAGGAATTTCAATTTCGAACGCCTATGAGTCCGATCGAACCTCTAGTTTTTACCGGCCTAGCGGCCTTGACGATCACGGCTTGCACCCTGATCGCCTTCTCCAAGAATTTGGTCTATTCGGCCTTTTCCTTGTTGGGCGCCTTCGCGGGCATCGCGGGATTGATGATTTTGCTCGGCGCGGATTTCGTCGGCGTCATCCAGATCCTGGTCTACGTTGGCGGCATCTTGGTCCTCTATCTATTCGCCGTCCTGATGACAGCGGGTATCGGCGACGTAAAGCTTTCCAATCCCGTCATTTCCGTGAAAATCGCGGCTCCGGCCCTGGTCCTCTTGGTGCTCTTGCTCGGGAAATTGATTTATTCCACGCATTGGTTCGCCGCCGAAACCACGACGTTCGCGCCCACGACCTCCGCGATCGGCGAAACATTGTTGAAAGAATACCTCCTGCCTTTTGAGTTGATTTCCATCCTATTGCTAGCCGCCCTGGTTGGCGCGGTCGCCATGGCCCGCCGGGAAGTCAAGGAAGGGAAGGGATCATGATCAACTTGCAGCATTTTCTCTTTCTGGCCGCGATCGTCTTCTCCCTCGGGATTTACACCGTCGTCACTCGGCGCAACGCCTTGGGCATCTTGCTCGGGACCGAGCTCGTTCTCAATGCCGCGGCCCTCAACATGATCGCCTTCGGACACTACGGTAACAAGATCGTCGAGGGCTCGGTCTACGCGCTTTTCGTGATCGTCTTGGCCGCCGCCGAAGCCGCCGTAGCCTTGGCCATCGGGCTCATGATTTTCCGCAATTTCAACACGATCGACGCCAGCTCCGTCGATGAGATGAGGGGATGATGGAGCCGAATTTCTTCTTACAATACTCCTGGGTGATCCCGCTGGCGCCGTTGCTGGGCTTCCTGATCAACGGGCTGGGTATTTTTCTGGGTCTTCCCTACGCCAAGTCGAAGAAGTTTTCGTCCTTCATCGCCTGCCTCGCGATCTTCGTCGCTTTTGTCTTCGCCATCGGGGTCTTCTGGAACCTCATGGGATTGCCGGCGGAAGAACGCTCGGTGACCCGATATCTCTATACCTGGCTATCCACCGGAAATTTGAAAGCCGACGCGGCCTTCCTGCTCGATCCCCTGAGCAGCGTCATGATGCTGATCATCACGGGCGTCGGTTTCTTGATCCACGTCTACTCGACGGGCTACATGGCGGAGGACCCCAGCTATCCGCGCTTCTTCACCTACCTTAACTTGTTCTGCTTCGCGATGTTGCTCCTCGTCATGGGCGACAACATCTTCATGCTCTTCATCGGTTGGGAAGGTGTTGGTCTCTGTTCTTACTTGCTGATCGGTTTCTGGTTCACGCACAAGCCGAACGCGGTCGCCGGCATGAAGGCCTTCGTGGTCAATCGCATCGGCGATTTTGCCTTCATGGTCGGGGTGGCAATGCTGTTTTGGGGTCTTTATTCCCAAGGGCACGCCTCGGTGAGCTTCAAGGAAATCGGCGAGCACGTTCACACCCTGCAAGGCGTGACCTTCGGCGGTTTCCCCATCCTGGTCTTCGTCGGAATTTTACTCTTCATCGGCGCTACCGGGAAATCGGCCCAGATTCCCCTGTATGTTTGGTTGCCGGACGCCATGGCCGGCCCCACGCCGGTGTCGGCGCTGATCCACG
>JAIOPF010000094.1:2520-3001 GCA_021414045.1 Deltaproteobacteria bacterium
CACCATGGTTACCGCCGGCATCTACATGATAGGCCGGATGAACTTCGTCTATACCTTGGCGCCCGAGGCCCTGATCGTCGTCGCCACGGTCGGCGCTCTCACCGCGATATTCGCGGCCTCCATCGGATTCGCGCAGAACGACATCAAGAAGGTCTTGGCCTATTCGACGGTTTCCCAGCTGGGCTACATGTTCTTGGGCATGGGAACCGGCGCTTACAGCGCGGGTATCTTCCACTTGATGACCCACGCTTTCTTCAAGGCTTGTTTGTTCCTGGGTTCTGGATCGGTGATACTCGGAATGCACCACGAGCAAGACATGCGCCGCATGGGCGGACTTCGCAAGTATATGCCGGTGACCTACTGGACCTTCCTGCTCGCCACGATCGCGATCGCCGGGATTTTTCCCTTCGCCGGATTTTTTAGCAAGGACGAGATTCTCTGGAAGGCCTTCGAGAGCGGCGGCCATCAGTCGTGGTATTAC
>JAIOPF010000094.1:3047-23679 GCA_021414045.1 Deltaproteobacteria bacterium
GGCTTTCTACATGTTCCGCGCCGTGGCCATGACTTTCTATGGCGAGCTCGGCGCTCGAGCTCACGAGATTCCGGTCGCCGAGGTGATCGAGCACGACTTGCACCATGATGACGATGAAGAGCCGACGGAAGTCACAGATATCGAGTCCGTCCATCATGACGCCCATGCCCATGACGCGCACGATCACGGTCATGGACACGGGGCCCATGAGCCCCACGAATCCCCGAAGTCCATGCTCTTCGCCCTGGTGATCCTAGCTATTTTGTCGGTGTTTGGCGGCTTGCTCGGAATTCCCTACGCCTTGGGACACTTCTTCCACATCCCGAATCTGTTCGAGGGTTGGCTGGAGCCCGTCTTCGCCAGCGCCCATCAGGCGGCCGCCGAAGGTCACCATGAAGTGCATGCGGTGGAGTATTTCCTGATGGCCCTGTCGGTGACGGTGGCCGGGCTCTCGATCTTCCTCGCGCTTAACCTGTATACGAAGCGCCAATCCATCCCCAAGCATTTCGTCGAGAAGTACCCGCGCCTCTACAAATTGGTGCTGAACAAATACTACGTCGACGAAATCTACCAGGTCGTGGTGGTCAACAGTCTGCTGCACCTCAATAATTTTCTGGCGGCCTTCGACCGCATCGTGATCGACGGTTTCGTCAACTCCCTGGCCAGGATGACGAAGGCCCTCTCCGTCGTCACCGGCTTCGTCGACAAGACCTTCGTCGACGGATTGGTGAATTTAGTCAGCGACACCGTGGTGTTCACCGGCGGTCAACTGCGCAAGATTCAAACCGGACGCATTCAAAATTATCTCTATGTCGCGATGGCCGGCGTCCTGGTGCTGATGATTTGGAAATTGTTTTAAAGGAATAAGGTATGCCGCATTTCCCTATTTTGACCTTGATCACTTTCAGCCCGTTGATCGGGATACTGATCATTCCCTTTATTCCGAAGGCGAAGGAAAGCCTGGTGAAGTGGGTGGCCTTGATTTCGACCCTCCCGGCGTTGGGCCTGGCTGTGAAGCTCTTCCTTGATTTCGACCGCACCACCAAGGCCATCCAGATGGCCGAAGGTCCCATCGATTGGATCAAGCCCTTTCATATCCAATACTACATGGGTATCGACGGGCTATCGGTCACCATGGTCATCTTGACGGCCCTCATCAGCACCATCTGCATCATCGCGAGCTGGGGCATCGAGAAGCAGGTGAAGGGGTATTTCACGCTCTTCCTCTTGCTCGAGACCGGCATGATGGGGACCTTCCTGGCTCTCGACTTCTTCCTCTTCTTCATTTTCTGGGAAATCATGCTTCTGCCGATGTACTTCCTGATCGGCATTTGGGGCGGACCGCGACGGGAGTACGCCGCGATCAAGTTCTTTCTCTACACCTTGGCTGGCTCTGTCCTGATGTTGTTGGTCCTCATCGCCTTCTATCTCTACAGCGATGGCCATACCTTCAACCTCATCGCGCTCCAAGATCCCAAGCTGCACCTAGGGCCTTTGAGTTCCCACGGCATTCGTCTGGCCTGTTGGATAGGGCTTTTCATCGCCTTTGCGATCAAGGTGCCAGTCTTTCCTTTCCACACTTGGTTGCCCGACGCCCACGTCGAGGCGCCCACGGCCATCTCCGTCATTCTGGCCGGTATCCTGCTGAAGCTTGGGACCTACGGTATCTTGCGATTCAACTATCAGCTTTTCCCGGACATCACCGTCGAGCTGGTGAAGTGGGTCGCCGTGTTGGGCGTGATCAATATTATCTACGGAGCGCTCTGCGCCATGGCGCAGAAGGATTTTAAAAAGCTGATCGCCTACTCCTCGGTCAGCCACATGGGTTTCGTGCTCTTAGGCATCGCCTCGCTCACCGCCGAAGGCATCACCGGCGGCGTCATGCAGATGTTCAACCACGGCACCATCACCGCCCAATTGTTCTTGATCGTCGGCATCATCTACGACCGGGCCCATCACCGCGACATCAACGGTTTCGGCGGCCTTGCCACCGCGATGCCGAAATACGCGGTATGGACCACCATCGCCTTCTTCGCCGCCCTGGGTTTGCCGGGCCTCTCCGGATTCATCAGCGAAGCCTTGATCTTCTTGGGTTCGTTCAAGAACTGGCCCGGACTGACGGCGGTCGCGGTGACCAGCGTCGTCTTGACGGCGGCCTACATGCTCTGGACCTTGCAGCGCGTGTTCCTCGGTCCTCTGAACGAGAAGTACAAAGATTATCCCGATATCAACGGCCGCGAGGTGCTCTGCCTCTTGCCCTTGGCGATCATCGTCCTCGCGATGGGCGTGTATCCCAAGCCGCTCATCAACATGATGAGCGTGTCGCTGAAGGGAATCAACGAGGTGCTGGTCCCCTACGGCGCGAAAGTGGCGTCCGTTTTGGGAATGTAAGCGCGGTAGGCAAAGACTGGCTTAGCCAGCCTGCGCAGCAAATTCGCAGAATTTGCGGAGTAAGATAGGGTTTTGACATGCATGTTTTAGACAATACGGCTAGCCTTTGGTATTTTCTCCCGGAGCTCCTGCTCTCGGCGGTCTTCGTCCTGCTCTTCGTGATCGACTTGCCCAAGTCGTGGAGCGAGAAACGCCTGCTCACTCCCATCGTCGCCGCCATCGGCTTGGTTGCCTACATGGGCTTGACGGCTTACTCCTGGGATTTCCCCAAGGCCGCCGCCTTCCACGGCATGATCATCGTCGATCCCTTCACGAACTTCTTTCGCATCTTCAGCGCCCTGACCGCCCTGGTGACGATTTTTTACAGCCTGAAGGCGAAGGAACTCGCCATGGCTGGCGCTGAGTATTGGGCCATCCTGTTGGGTATCGTCATTGGCATGCCGATGCTCGCCGCCTCGAATAATCTTTTGATGATCTACCTTGCGATGGAGATCGTCAGCATCCTCTCCTACATCATGGTCGGGTACCTACCCAATTCCCGCCGCTCCGTGTTCTTGGAGAGCAATCCGGCGGAACGCCTCCCGCTCTTCGTCGGCCTATTGATGGCCTTCGCGGGTTTCGGCTACAAGATCTCCGCCGTGCCCTTCCATATGTGGGCACCGGACGTCTACGAAGGCGCGCCCACGCCGGTCACGGCTTTCCTCTCGGTGGGCCCCAAGGCCGCTGGTTTCGGAATCGTGCTGCGTTTTATCTACACCGCCCTGACCCAGCATCACGGAGAAGAATTCGTTCCCTTGAAATACGTCGATATTTCCAGTCTGCTATCCCTCTTCGCCATCGCGACGATGGTCCTCGGCAACCTGCTCGCGATTCAGCAGAAGAACATCAAAAGGTTCTTGGCTTACAGTTCCATCGCCCACGCGGGTTATATGTTGATGGCCGCCGCGGCGCTGAACGTGATGGCCCTGCAGGCCATTCTCTTTTACCTGCTGACCTACTTCATCATGAACTTGGGCGCCTTCGGCGTGGCCATCCTGATCCAGAACGATCTGGGCACCGAGGAAATCGACGGCTACAAGGGCTTGGCGAAGCGCGGTGGCAGGGCCTTGTGGATTTCGATCGCGATGTTGATGTTTCTCTTCTCGCTGACCGGCTTGCCGCCCTTCATCGGTTTCGTCGGCAAATTCTATCTCTTCGCCGCCGTCCTCGATGCGAAGCTCTATGCGCTGGCCTTGATCGGCGTGCTCAACAGCGTCGTTAGTCTCTATTATTACGCGCGCGTCGTGAAGGTCATGTTCTTCGACGATCCCGCCGACGAGCGTTCCTTGGCGAAGGACTCGCGCGGGCTTTCGACCCTCTTGTTCGGCCTCGCCGCGGCAACGGTCGTCTTCGGGCTCTTTTGGAAGTCCTTGGCCCTGCTGTCCCAAAGCTCCGCTAACATGATGTTCTAGTTTGGCTAGGGCGCCCGGTACCTCGACGGCCCCACCCATTCGTTCCATTTATTCCCATAACCGTCGTAATGAATGTACAGTTGGTTGCCGTGGGTTTTAAGGACCTGGGCGGGCCACCATTGATGCCCCCAGTGCACTAATACGGGACTTCCCACCTGAAATCCGCCGGGTTCACCGACCGTCAGCACCGAATTCGTAGCTCCCACCACTCGAATTCGGTCGGCACCGACCCATTCGTCCCAATTGTTGCCGTATCCGTTATAGTGGATATAACAGCGGTTGGATTGGGCGCGTTTCACCACCGCGGGATACCAATTCCCCTTCCATAGGACCTCCGCGGCATTGCCGGGGGAGCAGAGGAGGGCATGGGCCTGAGGCGGGAAGGCGGTCGCGATCCCAAAAACCGTCGCGGAGGCCAGTAGGAAAGCCTGCCATCGTTTCATAAGAACCCCTTTCGTTGTACGAAGTTTTCCGATAAAAGCAGTGGGGCAATTTATCCTTTTCCCCGCGGGTTGCCGAGAAAAAATCCCCTCGAAAGGGACCTGAATTCGCCTCATTTAATCTTGACTTCGCCGGGGGGCTGCAATAGGGCGGAACGCGGAAACTATCGAAAATCCTTATGGAAGTCGACTTTCATCACTATCTTCCCCTGATTTTCGTCCTGCTTTTGGGGCTAGGATTCGCGGGTTCCTTCCTGCTTCTCTCCTACACCTTCGGACCTAAAAAACCGACCGCCAGCAAATTGGATGTTTACGAATGCGGCGTGCCCCCGACCGGCGATGCCCGAGAGCGATTCTCCGTAAAATTCTTCCTCGTCGCGATGATCTTTTTGCTCTTTGACGTGGAGGTCGTTTTTCTGTTTCCTTGGGCGGTTTTGCTCAAAGAATTCAAGGCCGCCGGAACTGGTTTTTTCGCATTCGGGGCCATGGCCGTCTTTCTATTGATCTTAGGTCTCGGTCTCCTTTACGAATGGAGGCGAGGCGCCTTGGATTGGGAATCTTAGCTTTTAAGGGATAGGTTGTCCTGTCGATGTCTTCCGCGGAAAACAATATTTTGACCACGAAGCTGAACGAGGTCATCGCTTGGGGTCGCAAGTACAGCCTTTGGCCCATGCCTTTCGGCACCGCCTGCTGCGCCATCGAGTTCATGGGCGCCGTCTCCGCGGTCTTCGATATCTCGCGTTTCGGCGCCGAGCTTGTCCGTTTCTCGCCGCGCCAATCCGATCTCTTGCTGGTGCTGGGGACCATCAATTACAAGCAGGCGGCCATTCTCAAGAAAGTCTACGAGCAGATGTGCGAGCCCAAGTACGTGATCGCCGTCGGGGCCTGCGCGACCTGCGGGGGTTTCTACGACAATTACGCCGTGCTTCAGGGTATCGACGAGGTCATCCCGGTGGACGTCTACGTGCCGGGTTGCCCGCCTCGGCCCGAGCAAATATTGTTGGCCATCGTCAAGCTGCAGGAAAAGATCGAGGCCCAGGCGCGCGGCGAAATCGCGAAGGACGTGAAACGCGCCGCTCCCGAAATTTTATATTCTTCGAAAGTGCCGACCGTTTAAGTATGGATTTAGAAGTCCTCAAAACTTCCTTTCCCGAGGCCTTAAGCGAGCTAGTTCTCGACCGAGGCCAGCCAGTGGCCCGCGTCCATTCGGCGCAAATCCATACTTTCCTCCGGGCCTGCAAAGAGGATCCCCGTCTCCAATTCGATTTCTTGATGGACGTGGTCGGTGTGGATCACCTGGGGCAAAAGCCCCGTTTCGAAGTGGTCTACATCCTTTATTCCATGCCCTTGAACCAGCGTCTTCGAGTGCGCGTGCGAGTCGAAGAGGGCGAGAGCCTGCCCACCGCTTCAAATATTTGGGCCAGCGCCGATTGGGCCGAACGCGAGGTTTGGGACATGTATGGGATCAAGTTCGAGGGACATCCCAACCTCAAGCGCATCCTGCTCTTCGAAGAGTTCGAAGGGCATCCCCTGCGCAAGGATTATCCCACCGAACGCCGGCAAAAAATTCCCAAGATCGAGGAAGTCCCGTGACCCAGGCCGTCGAAAAAACCGATGCCTTGAAGGCCAAGCCCGTCTATCTCAATCTCGGGCCCTCGCACCCGACCATGCACGGGACGCTGCGTCTTTTCTGCGAACTGGATGGCGAGATCATCAAGCGCTCCATCGCCGAATTCGGATACCTGCATCGCGGTTTCGAGAAGCACGCCGAGAACTCCACCTGGACCCAGGTGATTCCCTATACCGACCGCCTCAACTACGTCAGCGCCATGATGAACAACGTCGGCTACTGCAAGGCGGTGGAAGAGCTCCTCGATTTGGAAATTCCCGAGCGGGCCCAGACCATCCGCGTGATCGTCTGCGAGATGAACCGCATCATCGACCACCTGGTCTGCACCGGCACCAACTTGGTCGATATCGGCGCCCTCACCAATTTTTGGTATTACTTCAACGTCCGCGAGCGCTTCTACAACATCATCGAGCAGCTTTGCGGCGCTAGGCTCACCACGGCCTACACGCGCATCGGCGGCCTGATGCGCGACCTCTATCCCGGTTTCGAGGATGAGATGCGTGCTTGCCTCAAGGACCTGGCCAAGGCCATCGAGGACGTCACGGGCCTGCTCAATACCAACAAGATCTTCCTCAACCGCACCATCGGCGTCGGTCCCATCAGCAAGGAAGACGCCATCCGGCACGGCTTCACCGGGCCCTGCCTGCGCGCCACTGGCGTGGGCCTCGACCTGCGCAAGGCCCAGCCTTATTACGGTTACGAGAATTACGATTTCGAGGTGGTGGTGGGAGAGCACGGCGACAGCTACGACCGCATTGTGGTCCGCTTCGAAGAGATGAAGCAGAGCGCCCGCATTATCGAACAGGCCATGGCTAAGCTTAAGCCTGGCCCCATCATGACCGACGACAAGCGCGTGGCCCTGCCGCCCAAGGCCGAGGTCTACACCAACATCGAAGCCCTCATGAACCACTTCAAGCTGATCTATGAGGGCATACGGCCCCCGGTGGGCGAGGTCTATAGCGCCACCGAGGCGGCGAACGGCGAATTGGGTTTTTACATCGTCAGCGACGGCAGCGGGACGCCCTATCGGGTGAAGTGCCGCCCGCCTTGTTTCCCCATCTTTCAGGCCTATCCGATGATGGTGGAAGGAAAGATGCTCGCCGACGCCATCGCGATTTTAGGAAATTTAAATATCATCGCCGGGGAGCTCGACCGCTGACGGCGGAACTATTTGCATTTATGGCTTTTGAATTCACCGCAGAGAACAAGAGGAAGTTCGACGAGATCCTGACTCGCTATCCCGTCCAACGCGCGGCCATGCTGCCGGCGCTCTGGCTCGCCCAGCAGCAGCATGGTTGGATCTCGCACGAGGTGATGGAGTACGTCGGTTCCCTGCTGGGGCTCTCTCCGGCCAAGGTCTACGAGACCGTGACTTTTTACACGATGTTCCATCTCAAGCCGATCGGGAGGCACCATTTTCAGGTTTGCCGGACCCTGCCTTGCCAATTGATGGGCGCGGAAGGCATTACGTCGCATCTCGAGAAAAAACTCGGCGTGAAATTGGGCGAAACCAGCGGAGACGGCCGCTATACGCTCTCCGAGGTGGAATGCCTGGGTTCCTGCGGGACGGCTCCCATGCTGCAGTTGAACGACGATTATCACGAGAATTTGACCCCGGAAAAATTGGACGCGTTGATCGCGTCGCTGAAATGATTTTTTAATGGAAAAGATCCTGACTAAAAATTTCGGGCTGAAAGATTCGCACCTCCTCTCGGTCTACGAATCCACCGGCGGCTATGGCACCTTGAAGAAGCTCTTCGCCATGCAGGCCAAGGACGTGATCGAAGAGGTGAAGAAGTCCGGCCTGCGCGGACGCGGCGGCGCGGGTTTCCCGACGGGCATGAAGTGGAGCTTCGTCCCCCAGGACAATCCCAAGCCGAAATACCTTTGCGTCAACGCCGACGAGAGCGAGCCGGGGACTTTCAAGGATCGCTACATTCTCGAGCTGGACCCGCACCGCTTGATCGAAGGCATCGTCATTTGCTGCTACGCGATACGCTCGCACGCGGCCTATATCTACATCCGCGGTGAGTTCGTCTTTCCCTACCACCGCCTGGAAGCGGCGGTGAAAGAAGCCTATGCGAAAGGCTATCTCGGGAAAAACATCCTGGGCAGCGGCTACGACCTCGAAGTGGTGGTCCATCGCGGCGCCGGCGCCTATATCTGCGGCGAAGAGACCGCCTTGATGGAATCCCTTGAGGGCAAGCGGGGCATGCCCCGGCTCAAGCCGCCTTTTCCCGCCGTCGTCGGATTGTTCGGTTGCCCCACGGTCATCAACAACGTCGAGACCATCTCGGCATTGCCTTACATCCTCGAGAACGGGCCCGACGCTTACCGTAAGTACGGGACGGAAAAGAGCCCGGGCACGAAGCTTTTCTGCGTGAGCGGTCACGTGCAGCGCCCTGGTAACTATGAAGTGCCCCTGGGGTATCCGCTCAAAAAATTGATCTACGAAGACTGCGGCGGGATGCGCGATGGCAAGGCCCTCAAGGCCGTCATTCCTGGTGGGTCCTCGGTGCCCATTTTGACGGCCGCCGAGGCGGAAGAGGTGACCCTCGACTACGAGGGCTTGGCCGCGAAGGGTTCGATGCTGGGTTCCGGCGGCGTCATCGTCATGGACGAGACCGTCGACATGGTGAAGTCCCTCACCAACTTGGCGCATTTTTACTCCCACGAATCCTGCGGGCAATGCAGTCCCTGCCGCGAGGGCACGGGTTGGTCGCATAAAATCCTCAAGCGCATCCTGGCGGGGGAGGGAAGGCCCGGCGACATCGAGCAGCTCGAGAAGAACGCCGACCACATGATGGGCAAGACGATCTGCGTGCTCGCCGATGCGCTGGCGATGCCCTATATCGGAAAGTGACGCCGCAACGAGAGGCCGATCAAGAGAATTATGCCAACGTTAACGATCGACGGAAAACAAGTGACGGTGAAGGACGGGACCAGCGTCTTCGAGGCCGCGCGCCAGAACGCCGTGGAGATCCCGCATTTTTGCTATCATCCCAAGCTCAGCATCGCGGGCAATTGCCGCATGTGCTTGGTTGACATCGAGAAGATGCCCAAGCCGGCCATCTCGTGCAACACCGTCGCCACCGAGGGCATGGTCGTCCATACCCAGACCGAGAAGGTCCAAGAGCTGCAGAAGAACGTCCTCGAGTTCATCCTGATCAATCACCCCATCGACTGCCCCGTTTGCGACCAGGCCGGGGAATGCAAGCTGCAAAAATATTACATGGACCACACCCTCACGGACTCGGGCTTCCGCGAGACCAAGGTGCACAAGCCGAAGAAAGTGGATCTGGGGCCCTTGGTCATGCTCGACGACGAGCGCTGCATTCTCTGCTCGCGCTGCGTCCGCTTCACCGACGAGATCACCAAGACCGGCGAGCTTTGCATCGTGAACCGCGGCGACCGCTCGACCCTGACGACCTTTCCCGGCAAACAGCTCGACAACAAGTATTCGCTCAACACCGTCGACATCTGTCCGGTTGGCGCCTTGACCAGCAAGCCGTTCCGTTTTCAGTGCCGCGTGTGGTTCTTGAAGAGTACGCCCTCCATCTGCACCGGGTGTTCGACGGGCTGCAATATCAACATCAATCACAATGATGGCAAGGTGCACCGCTATCTGCCTCGGGAGAACGAGGCCGTGAACCAGTGCTGGAGCTGCGACGAAGGCCGGCTCTCCTACGATTTCATCAACGAGGGACGACTGGATAGGCCGACGATACATCAGGACGAGAAGACGGTTTCCGCTTCGGCTGAAGACGCGGTTGCCGAAGTCGTCGGGGCCCTGCGGCGATTGGCTCCGGAAGACGTGGTTTTCGTGGGCTCGGCTTACGAGTCGAACGAGAATAACGCCGCCTTGAAGAAGTTGGCCCGAGAACTCGGAATCGAGACGGTCCATTACAGCGCCCACGAGACCGAAGACCCTTATTTCGACGATTTCCTCATCAAGGCCGATAAAAATCCCAATCGAGCCGGTGTCGAAAAATTGGGATTTCAACGATTCTCGGGCGGCACTCAGACCAAGCTGGTTGTGGCTCTAGAAGGCTTGGGTAAATCCGACTTGGAACGCTTGAAGAGCGACGAGCCCGTGCTCTTCGTCCTGTTGGCGAGCAATCAGAGCGACTCCGCCGAATATGCCGACGTGCTATTGCCGACCGCGACCTTCGCGGAGCAGGCGGGGAGTTTCACGAATTTCCAGAAGCGCGTGCAAAAATTCGACAAGGCCTTCGAGCCGGAGGGGTCCGTCAAGCCCGCCTGGCGGTGGCTGGCGGAAATCGCCAAGGGCCTTGGTAAGGACTGGAAAGGGATCTCGGAAGAGACCTTATTGGAAGAGTCTTTCGGATTGAAGCGCGAAGACTTAGGCGAAACCGGAAAAATTTTGGAATAGTTTTTCGAATCAATGCTGATCATCGTTCTCAAAATCATCATTCCCTTCCTGGTCATCATGCAGCTTCTGCCGCTGCTGATCTGGTTGGAACGCAAGGGAGCCGCTTATATCCAGGATAGACGCGGTCCTAACCGCGCGGCTATCTTGGGCGTTCGCTTGGGCGGGGTGGTCCACAGCTTGGCCGACGTCGTGAAGCTGATTTTCAAGGAAGATATTTTCCCGACCAACGCGAACAAGTTCATCTACACCATCGCGCCTTTTATCGCGATGGCCGTGGCTTGCGTTACCTTCGCGGTCATTCCCTGGGCCTCGCCGCTGGAGTGGAAAGGAAGCGCCTTCTCCTTGCAGGCGGTAGATCTCAACGTCGGGATTCTTTACATCTTCGCCATCGGATCGATGGGAGTCTACGGGATCATGTTGGCCGGCTGGGGCAGCAACAATAAGTATTCGCTCCTGGGCGGTTTGCGCGCTTCCGCGCAGATGATCAGTTACGAGCTGACCTTAAGCTTGTCCGTCGTCGGCGTCTTGATCTTCGCGGGAAGCCTCGAGTTGAACACCATCGTCCAGAACCAAGGTTCCAACCTGCTTTCTTGGAACGTCATCCGCCAGCCCCTGGGTTGCCTGCTCTTCGTCGTCTCGGCCTTCGCCGAGACGAACCGACTGCCTTTCGACCTGCCCGAGGCCGAGGCGGAGCTGGTCGCCGGTTACCATGTCGAGTACAGCTCGCTGAAGTTCGCGCTCTTCTTCATGGCGGAATACGCCAATATGATCGTCGCTTCGGCCTTAATCGCGACGCTATTTTTCGGGGGATGGCAGGTTCCCTTCGTCTCCACCGAGACCTTGCGAACCTACGCCCAACCCATCGCTTATTACTCGGTTCTCGGACTTGGGCTTTTTTCGGTAGCGGCGGGATGGTTCTTGGTGCGCCGCAAGCACAAGGTGGTTTATCACGATGCGCGGGATTACGAGACCAAGGTCTTGGGATTTCCGGCCCTTTTGGTCGGCTTGGCGCTGATCGCCGGCCAGATCCTTTATGGGCCGCTGCCCTTGGGCGAAACGGGCTCGCAGGTTGCCGCGGCGGCGTTCCAATTCGGCGCCTTCTTGGCGAAGATCCTGTTTTTTTGCTGGGTCTTCATCTGGGTGCGCTGGACCCTGCCGCGTTTTCGTTACGACCAATTGATGAAGCTGGGGTGGCGGGTGATGCTTCCCCTGGCCTTGTTGAACGTCGTGGTGACGGCTGGAATTTACCTTTGGTTTTAGGGACGAGATGAACGGATTTTTGATCTTATTCTATTTTTTGGCGGCGCTGGCGGTGATCTCCGCGACCGGCGTGATCAGCCTGCGCCATCCGGTGCATTGCGCGCTGTCCTTGGTCGTCACCTTGATCGCCCTCGCGGGCCTCTACGTCACCCTGCAGGCGGATTTCTTGGGCATCGTCCAGGTCCTGACCTATGCGGGCGCCATTTTGGTGCTTTTCATCTTCATCATCATGCTACTCAACCTTCAAGACGACGAATTGAAGGAGCGCGGCTATGGAGCCGCCGCGAAAGCCTTGCTGGCCGCGGTCAGCCTGGGTCTCTTTCTGTCCTTGGGTTATTTGGTGACGCGTCCCCATTTTCCGATTTCGGCACTGCCCGAGGATTTCGGGTCCATCCATTCCTTGGGCAAGGCCCTGTTCACCTCTTATGTCATTCCCTTCGAATTGGCGGGAATCCTCCTGACCGTCGCCTTGATCGGCGCCGTCTTGTTGGCGAAGCGGAGGTTGGAACTGAAATGATCACGCTGAACCACTACCTGGTCTTGTCCGCCGCCCTCTTCGTGATGGGCTTCGCCGGCGTCGTCTTGCGCCGCAACGCCCTGGTCATTTTCATGTCCATCGAGCTGATGCTCAACGCGGTCAACCTGTCCTTCGTCGCCTTCTCGCGGCAGTTCGGAAATCTCGACGGGCAGTTGGCGAGTTTTTTCGTGATCGTGCTCGCGGCCGCCGAAGCGGCCATCGGTTTGGCGATCATCGTGCTGGTGTTCCGACGCCGCGCCACCGTTCAAACCACGGCCTTGAATACCTTGAGGGATGCGACGAATGCGTCTTAGCCTGATCATCCTCTTTCCGCTCTTGGGCGCCCTCATCAACGGGGCTTTGGCCCTGAACGCCTCGGTGCGCCGCCGTCCCGCTTCCGAGGCCCTGGTCAGCCTGATCGGCGTGCTGATGCCCGCCGCCGCCTTCGTCGTGGCCTTGTGCTTGGGATTGCCTTTCTTGAAGGGAGCCACCGAGACTTTGGTGCAACCGCTTTTCTCCTGGATCGCGGTCGGCAATTTCCAAGTCGACGCCAGTCTGTCCATGGATCGATTGACGGTCATCATGTCCCTGATCGTCACCGGCGTCGGGACGATGATCCATTTGTATTCGACGGGCTATATGAAGGGCGATGCGGCATATGCCCGATATTTCGCCTACCTTAATCTCTTTTTGTCGGCCATGCTGATATTGGTCTTGGCCAATGACCTGCTGTTGCTCTTCGTCGGTTGGGAAGGCGTGGGGCTCTGTTCTTATCTCTTGATCGGTTTTTGGTTCGAGGATCCCGCCAAAGCCTACGCCGGGAAAAAGGCCTTCGTGGTCAATCGCATCGGGGACTTCGGCTTTTTGATCGGCATCTTCATGATCCTCGCGACCATCGTGCCGCAATTGCCCCATCCCTTGCCCATCCTGAATTTCATGGTCTTGAAGACTTATTGCGACCATGGTCACCGCGGGCATCTACATGATCGCGCGGCTACATTTCCTCTTCGACATGTCGCCCGAAACCCTCAGGATCGTCGCGACGGTGGGTGCCTGTACGGCGCTTTTCGCGGCCTTGATCGGCTTGGTCCAGAACGACATCAAGAAGGTCTTGGCGTATTCGACCGTCTCGCAATTGGGTTATATGTTTTTGGGCGTCGGCGTCGGCGCCTACAGCGCGGGCGTCTTTCACGTCATGACCCACGCCTTCTTCAAGGCCTGCCTCTTCTTGGGTTCCGGTTCGGTGATCCATGCCTTGAGCGGCGAGCAGGATATTCAAAAGATGGGCGGGCTGCGCAAGGCCATGCCCATCACCTTCGCAACCTTCCTCGTCGCAACCCTGGCGATTGCCGGGATTCCGCCGCTGGCCGGCTTTTTCTCCAAGGATGAAATCCTCTGGCAGGCCTATTCGCGAGGCCACACCACGCTGTGGATCATGGGCATGATCACGGCGGGATTGACCAGTTTCTATATGTTCCGGCTCTTCACTTTGACTTTCTTGGGGAAGGAGAGGCTCACCGAACACGCCAAGCATCATTTGCACGAGTCGCCTTTCAACATGACGTCGGTTTTGATCGTCTTGGCCCTGCTTTCCGCGGGGGCGGGATTCTTGGGCGTCCCCCATGCCTTGGGCGGGCATAATTGGTTCCAGGGTTGGTTGGGCATTGGGGAAGAGGTGGCGCACGAAGGCGCCGAGGGTCTCGAACGGAATCTCGCCTTTCTCTCCGCGGGATGGGCGGCTTTCATGGCTATCGCCGCGACGGTGATCTACCTCAAGTTCCCGGGCTTGCCCCTGGCGGTCTCCCAGAAATCCGGCGCGCTCTACCGTCTGCTGCGCGAGAAATTTTATGTCGACGAAATTTACAATTTCTTGATCGTTCGCCCGATCCGGTCCTTCAGCGAGCACTTCCTCGCGACGGAAGTGGATCAGGGCCTGATCGACGGTATTTTGGTCAACGGCTCCGCCCGGCTCGTGGCCTGGTTCGGCGGCCTGGTCAGCGTGCTGCAGGGCGGCTTGGCCAACAATTACGTCTTTTATTTCCTGCTCGGCATCGGCGGTTTCGTCTTCTTCATGGTGGTTCGTTAAATGACGGCTTGGATAGGCTCGCACATCTTGACTCTGCTCATCGCGGTTCCCCTGCTCGGCGGCATCGGCGTCCTGCTCTTGCCAAAGGAAAGCACCGGCGCGATCCGCGCCTGGGCGCTCGCGGTGAGCCTCGCGACCTTCCTACTGTCTTTGCACCTGCCTTATCATTATGCTTCGGTTGACGGTTATCAGTTCGTCGAACTCTATCCTTGGCTGCCGGACCTAGGCATCCAATACCACGTTGGCATCGACGGCTTTTCGCTTTGGCTGGTGCTGCTCACGACCTTGCTGGTGCCCCTGACGGTGCTTTTCTCGATGGGTTCCGTCACCGAGAAGCAGAAGAAGTACTATTTTTTCCTCCTCACCCTCGAGGCGGGAATGATCGGCGCCTTCTGTGCCCTCGACGTGTTCCTGTTCTACCTTTTTTGGGAAGGCATGCTGGTTCCGATGTATTTTCTCATCGGTATTTTTGGCGGGCAAAGGCGCATCTATGCCGCGGTGAAATTCTTTCTCTTCACCATGGTTGGCTCGGTCTTGATGCTGCTTGCGATGGTCTATCTTTACTACCAAGCCCGCGGTAGTTTCGAACTGGAACGATGGCTTCAGTTGAGCCTCGATCCCAAGACGCAGCTGATCCTCTTCGCGGCCTTCGCGCTTTCCTTCGCGATCAAGGTGCCGATGTTCCCCCTGCACACCTGGTTGCCCGACGCCCACGTCGAAGCCCCGACGGCTGGCAGCGTGATCCTGGCGGGCGTCTTGCTGAAGATGGGGACTTACGGCTTCATCCGCTTCGCGATGCCGCTTTTCCCCGATGGAATGCAGGCGCTCCGACCCCTCTTGGTCATGCTGGCGGTGATCGGCATCGTCTACGGTGCTCTGGTCGCCATGGTACAGAAAGACATTAAAAAGTTGGTCGCCTATTCCTCGGTCTCGCATTTGGGTTTCGTCATGCTGGGCCTGATGGCGCTGACCCCGCAAGCTGTCACCGGCGCGGTCTACCAGATGCTTAGCCACGGAATTTCTACCGGAGCCCTCTTCTTGTTGGTGGGCATGGTCTACGACCGGACGCACACCCGCAAGATCGCCGACTACGGCGGCATTGCCAAGTTGGTCCCCATCTTCACGGTGATCTTCTTGATCGTGACCTTTTCTTCGATCGCGCTACCGGGGACGAACGGCTTCGTGGGCGAGTTCCTGATACTCTCCGGCAGCTTCAGCGCGTTACCTTTGGCCGCGGCGATCTCGACCCTTTCGGTGATCTTCGCCGCGGTTTATATGTTGTGGATGGTCGAGCGGGTCTTCTTCGGTCCGGTGAAGAACCATCACATGGAAGGCTTGAAAGACCTGGGCAAGCGCGAGGTGCTTTGCCTCGTCCCTCTCTTGATCCTCATCGTCTGGATGGGCGTGAAGCCGAATTATTTCCTGGAAAAGATCGAACCGGCGACCCAGGCCCTCTTGCAGAGGGTGGAAACGTCGGTCCAGGTCGGAGGGAATCTGCCGAAATGAGACTCGACGTCCTACAACTTTGGCAACACGCCTGGCCCTCCTTGACCTTGCTCATCGCGGCCATGGTTTCCTTGCTGACTTCCGTCTTCCCGTCCCGGCATCGCGCGCGGATCACCGCCGTCTTGGCCGCGACGGCTTTCCTGCTCAGCGCCCAGGGTTTTTTCCACCAATGGGGGCTGGGAGAGGCGAAGGGATTCGAATTTTTGGTCGTCGATCCTCTCTCGAATTATCTCGGAGCCCTCATCGCCCTGATTGGATTCATCACGAGCATCGCCGCCTATCCCTATATTTTGTCCCAGGCCGAGGCGATTCCGGAGTTTTTTTCCCTGCTCTTGTTCGCGGCCTTCGGGATGACCACGATGGTGATGACGACGAATCTCTTGGCCTTCGTCCTGGGTCTCGAGATCATGAGTCTCTCGCTCTACGTCCTGGTGGGACTGCGGCGCTACGACCCGCGTTCGGGCGAGGCGGCCTTCAAGTATTTTCTCTTGGGCTCGGTGGCGACCGCCTTCTTGCTCTTCGGGATTTCCTTTTTCTACGGTTCGACGGGAACCCTCGATCTGTCGCGCATTCCCGAGCTGCTTCCGAATCCGGAAATGGCGACCCTCTTCAAGCTGGGCGCCTTGTTGATCCTGCTGGGTTTTGCCTTCAAGGTTGGCGCGGTTCCCTTTCATTTTTGGGCGCCGGACGTCTATGACGGCGCGCCCATGCCCGTCACCGGTTTCATGGCGACGGGAGTGAAAGTCGCGGCCTTCGGCGCCTTGATCCGAGTGGTGGAAGCCTTTGCCCCGCGCCACGAGCTTCCCTTGCAGCGTTGGATCGTCATGCTTTCCTTCGCGACCATGATCGTCGGGAATTTGGTCGCGCTTCGGCAGCGGCACTTGAAGCGGATCTTGGCCTACAGTTCCATCGCCCACGCGGGATACTTGCTGCTGGGGATGGCGACGCTGGTTGGTACCGGGGAAATTCGCGCGGCGGCACTGAGCCCGATTCTCTTCTATCTCTTGGTCTACAGCTTACTCACCTTGGGAGTTTTCTCGGTCTTGACCATCCTCTCCAGTGGTGGGCAGGAGCTGAACGACCTCAAGGATTTGGATGGTCTTTCCGAAAAGCGTCCCGTCTTATCGGCAGTCTTGAGTGTTTTCTTCATCTCCCTCGCAGGAGTGCCTCCGACGGCGGGATTCTTGGCGAAGTACTATCTCTTCAGCCAGGCGATTCAGGTCGGTCTCTACCCCTTGGCCATCGCCGGAATTTTGGCGAGCGCCGTGTCTCTTTATTATTATCTAGGCCCCATCGTGAGAATGTATTTCCATTCCCATGAAAAAACTTGGCAGGCGCCCGGCGTGATGGCCAGCCTTCGTCTCTTGTTGGCCCTGATGGTGGCGGGAGTTTTTTATCTGGGACTTTTTCCGGCCTCGACCCTCGAGATTTCCCGCAGGACGGTGCCGATCCGAGCTCTGGAGGCTCCTTTGGCTTCTCCTTCCGCGAAACTCCCTTAAGCCCCGATTTTTCCCTAAGGGATCGAGAATCCACAACTTTTCTCTCCTGATTCCGAAAACGACCTATCCGGTTACAGTATAAAAAAATAATAATTTCATAGACTTGTCCGGCCACGTGGCGTGGTCGGCGTAGTGGGGCACATGAAGTCAGGAATTATCGGGAGCGAGTTCTCCTCTCTTTCACCCGCGTCGCGTTTTGAGGCGCCGGGGGTTTTGCCATTTTCAGAACTTTGGCATTCCCTCGATTCCCAAAATAGACCTCTTCTCGAATCCAAGTTCGGCGCTGCCGGACTTCGCGAGCTTAGTGCGATTTCCCACGAGACTGATGCGGGGATAGCCGCCGAGTCTCTTTGGAATTTATCGCTTCGCTTGGAACAGGAAGGACGGGTGGAGGGCGCCGCGGAACTTGACGCTCTTCTCGCGAAAAACCATTTCAGTAAAGCCGCGCGGCAGCTTGAGGTTCTTCAAGGGCGTGGCGGCATCGGTCTCCGGGCGGAAGGGCTCTTGCGGCATTTGGCCCATGAGGCCCTTAGTCCCGCTTCGATATTGACAATGACGGCCGCCGGTCTGGCCTTTCGTTTGACGCGCGGGGCGGTGCTGGCACGCTTGGCGACTTCGCCTAGCGCAAATTATTTGACGCGGGGTTTCGGCTTGCGGGCAAGCGCCTCGCTTGCGGGTTTCGGCGTGGAAACGCTTGCCTTCACCTTGGGCGGGAAAACGGCGGGCGGATGGATGGGACAGAAAGTGGATTGGTCCGCGGGGGCCCTGAGCCGCGATTGGGCGTCCGGCGCCTTGACTTTGGGCGCCCTGAAAGTGGCGGGGGCTTTGACCCGATTCGGCTTGCGCCATTGGGTCTTGGAAGAGAATTCCCTCGAACGAATGGCCCGCGCCTTGGCACCGCAAGCCGCGATGCTCGGGGGACTCGTGTTGGGACAAGGGCTCGAGGAGTCCATGGGCTGGAGGAGTCCCTCGAGCTTTTCCAACCGTTGGGTGGATGGCTTGGCGACTTTGCTGCATTTTCATGTCGGCGGCCGCTTGGCGGGAGCTGCCTTTGGATCCGGCTTTAGAGGCATGGAACAAGAATTGGAGTTGCGCGCGGAATCGCATCAAGGACCCAAAGGTTTCGCAAGCGGTCCCCATTTAGCGATTGCGGGGCAAGCCGGGTCGATTTCGACGGGCTCTTTCCCTGCGGATTCCGAACTTTTCGGCGCTCGTCCCATGTTGACCTTGGGCGGGGCTTATCGAGGCGCCACCGCTTCCGATTCTTTCAAAACCATCAAGCAGATCGAATCCGTGTTGGCCAAGGGCAGGGTGCTTTTGGAATTAGGGACGCGCCACGCCAAAGTCACGCCGGAGATTTTCCACCATATGTATACCCTGGAGGATGCCTTCACGAGTCTCCTCCACGGGTATCGAACGGTGGAGGCTGGAATGCTGAAAGGGCCTTTGGCGAATCTGGTCCGGCAGGATGATGGTTTGCGCCGTGTCTTGCTGGATTTTGCCTCTTCCCCCAATAAGCGGCTTTGGGCCTTCGTCGACGTCGACACCGGCGAGTTGCAGCGCGTCGTTTCTCTGGATCATCAAAGATTTCCTCGAGCGATCTTATACTGGAATCCCGGCTTGGGTTTTGGAGGAAAGCGGGCGACATTTTCTTATGCCGCGCGCCTCGATTTTTCGGAAAGGCCCTCGAGCCATCCGGAAATGACGGCTCGACTCTACCGCTGGGACCCCAAATCCAAATCCATGACGGAGGAGCCGGCCCCCGATTCCATCGTTCGTTCGAATCCACCCTCCGAGGTGGGCACTCCGGATCGCGTCGCGGAAGTGAGGGCCTTTCCGAGCACGGACCATGAGCTGATTTACCAGGTTTTTAAAAATTCCCTGTTCCGATGGCGTCTCAAAGATCCGCTCAGTCGGCCTTTGTTCACGATGCGGGTCGTTTCGGAAGACGGGGCCCATTCCTTCGATTTTAGCGATAAAGCCCCTCCCTTGCTCCTTCCGGAGGTTCCGGAAATTCCGGAGAAACCTGTTCATCTTCCCACGAAAACCGGGCCGGCTCTTGCGCCCCGCAAGGTGAAGCCGGCAGGAAGGATCAGCCCGGCCCCTGAGATAGCGAGGCCCGTCACCGCGCCTTCGGTCGTTTCCGCGGAACCGGAAACCGTCGAGATATCCTCCAACCTGAGGTTGGCCCGGCAAGCCCTGGCCAATTTAAAAAATGCCGACGGAGAGACTCCGCAGGTGACGCGCCATTCACTGGGAAGCTTGCGCTACGAGGTCCGGCATCTTTCCGGACGCGAAATGTCGGTCTTCGCGGGAGAGCTGGAAGCCGATATCGAGATTTTTTTCCGTTTGGGCGAGAGCGGCGCATCTTTCCTTCGCAACGAACTTCCGAGAATGCCGTCAGGGTCCCGGTTGTCGCTATGCCTTGCTTTGGCGGATCAACTGGCCAGCGTCGCGCCTCCGCGACGCTCGGTGACTTTCGAGATCGTGCGCGACATCCTGCCGAAAATGGACCTTAAGGAATTGGACGAGTTTCAAAAGGGTTTGGACAAAAAATTTCCTCCGGGAAGCTTGAGTCTTGACCGGGGGATGATGGTGCAGCAAATCCGGGGAAGGATACGGAATCTCCTCGGTCTCATGCCCTCCCCGGCGAAAATGCCTCCCCCCCGTCGTTAGAGGCGAAAAAACGGCATCCCGTTTTCGATAGGTCGGCTCATAATAACCCTTTGCCTTGGCTCCGACTCTCCCTAAAATGGGAACCCGTATCCTAAACAAGGAGGTCATTGTGTTCCTACGTCGATGCTTTTTCCTGGCGGTATTTTTTTTCCCGGTTTTGGCGAACGCCGCCAATGCCGAATCTCCCATGAGTCCGGATCAGGCCCTGCAAGAGTTGATGGCGGGCAACCAACGTTTCGTCGCGGAGAAAGTCGTCCATCCCAACCAGACGGAACTGCACCGCAAGGATCTGGTGGAAGGGCAGAAGCCCTTCGCCGCCATTCTCGGCTGTTCGGATTCGCGGGTCGCGACGGACTTGGTCTTTGACCGCGGGCTGGGTGATTTGTTCGTGGCCCGGGTGGCGGGGAATATTCTCGATGACGCGGTCTTGGGAAGTCTCGAGTACGGAGTCGGCGTTTTAAAAATTCCCCTCATCATGGTGCTGGGCCACGAATCCTGCGGTGCCGTGAAGGCCGCCATCGCCGACAAGCCTTTGCCGGGGAAAATCGAATCCATCGCAAAAGAAATCCGTCAGGCCATCCACGGCGATACTTGCGACCCGAAGGATCAGCCGACCTGTGCTACCAAGGCGAACGTCCATGCGATGGTCGAGAGGCTGAAAAATTCTCAGGAGGTGATCGCTCCCCTCGTGAAATCCGGGAAACTAAAGATCGTCGGCGCTTTTTACGACCTGGAAACGGGGAAGGTTGAGTTGACGAATCCTTGATCGGGTTACGATAAACC